>NZ_JBBNLP010000015.1:0-27089 GCF_040092425.1 Collinsella sp. CLA-ER-H3 | reverse complement strand
CGAGGCCTACCTCGTGTACTATCGTGAGGAGCGGATCAAGAAGTCCCTCGGGTGGCTGAGCCCGATGGAGTACCGCAGGAAGCTTGGATACGCCTAGGCGCGGTCCAAGAAATCGTCCGCACCCCCTTTTCTATCCGTCGATTCTATTTTAGTAGACTGGCTAACGTCTCCTTCGTCTTTAAAGGAGGATGCTGTCGGTGAAGCACAATACATTCTACAAGAACACGCTTTGGCAGTATGGCCTTCAGATACTCAAGTATCTCTTTCCGCTGCTGCTTATTCCCTATCTTACTCGCATCCTCGGGACTGAGGGCTATGCCGTTTACGCCTATGTTCTCTCCTTCATGGGCGTGGTCCAAACCATCGCCGATTTCGGCTTTACACTCTCTGGTACCAAGAAGGTAGTTGATCTCAGGGGGGACACTGCAGCTCTCTCCCGCCTCGTGGGGGCGATAACGGTCGCACGCCTCATGTTGCTCTGCGGCCTTTTCTTCTGTGTCATGGTAGTAACACGCTTTATTCCTATTATGGCCGAGAATACGGTCTACGTCATCTGGGCGTTCTTTGCAACGGCAGGTCGCACAGTGCTGCCCGACTTCATCTTTCAGGGAAATGAGCGTATGGGGCCTTTGACGACCCGATATTTCGCATCCAAGGGGGTGCAGGTCGCGCTTACGATCCTTCTCGTACGCGGGCCGGGGGACCTTATCCTCGTTGCCGTAGCTGACGTACTGTCGGAGATCGTCGACATCGCATGGAGCTATCGCGCCCAGAAGCGCATGTTCGGCGTCGGTATAGCAAGGCCCACCTTTAAGGAGAGCTTCGAGGAACTACGCGTCTCCGCTATCTATTGCGTTTCGAACGTCAGCTCCTCTCTTTTCTCTGGATTCACAACGGTGATTATCGGGTTAGCGATCACAAGCAAGACGGACATCGCCTTTTGGTCGCTTACGCTCACGACTGTGAATGCCGTGCAGTCGCTCTACACGCCTATTGCTAACAGCCTTTACCCCCATATGATCAAGAACAGAGACTTCGGGTTCGCACGAAAGTTGGCGCTGGTTGCGTTGCCTGTTCTCGTCCTAGGTATCGTTGCGTATTGCGCTCTCTCTAAGCCTATCATGCTCGTCCTCGGAGGACCCGAGTACGTTGGCGGTGCCCATGTTATGTTGATGATCTCGCCGATCTTTATCTTCTCATTTTACGGAATTCTGATTGGCTGGCCGGTTCTGGGCGCCATGGGGCATGTAAAGGAGCTGACCGTCTCGACGTTATTCACTGGGATTGTTAATGTGGTCTCGCTTCTGGCACTTTACCTTGGCGGGTTGATAACCCTTGATGTTATCTGTGTTGCTCGCTGGGGTTGCGATGCCTTGTTGTTGCTAGTAAGAGTTTTCATGCTCTGGCGCGCGGCGCGGTCGAAGACAGACTTTCATAAGAATCCTAAGGAGTAATGATGCAGTACCTTCCCACAATGGAAATCCAAAAACTCTTGCTTGCTATGCTCGTCGATTTTGACAGGATGACAAACGAGCATGGGCTTCGTTATTCACTTGATGGCGGCACGCTTTTAGGTGCCGTGAGACACAGAGGATTCATTCCTTGGGATGACGATATCGACGTCATTATGCCCAGGCCTGATTTCGATGAACTTGCATCACATCCCGAGTGGGTGCCTGCTGGGTTGACTGCCAATATTCCTGGACGCAAGGGGTACATCTATCCCTTCATGAAACTGACCAACCCTTCATGGAGGGCGCAGGAACCGCACTTAGAAGAGGTGATCGAAGAGTTTCTCTGGATCGACATTTTTCCCGCTGATGCCATGCCTGACGAAAATACTGAGAAAGCGACCCTAATGGCGGCTCAGGAAAAGACATTCTTTAGGGCATTGCGGTCATACGTAAACATCAAAACATCTACTTCAAATCCGTTGAAAAAGGTCGCAAAACATGTCCTATTTCCGATTCATAGGGCGTTGTTTCCTGCGGAAAAGCAGTTTTCCGAGCTAGGGGAGAGGGCTCGTGGTCTTCAGTTCGGAGATACGCATGAAGCGGGGGATGTTGTTTGGGGGCCCTACAAGCCTGATAAGCCAGGTTTTCCCACCGAGGACTTCGACAACTTGATCGATATGGAGTTCGAGAGTCGTACTTTCAAGGCGTGTCCGCACTGGGACGCGTACCTAAGGGGGCTCTACGGCGACTATATGCGGCTTCCGCCTGAGGACCAGCGGGTCACTCATGGGATGAAGGTATGGAAGGTAAATTCCGGGGAAGGAAAATAATTCATGAACGTGGCAATCATCATCGCGGGCGGTGTAGGCTTGCGTATGGGGCAAGAGATCCCCAAACAGTTCATCAATGTTGGCGAGAAGCCCGTCATCGTCTACACTCTCGAGGCTTTTCAGGAGCACCCGCTTGTGGATGCCATTGAGGTCGTATGCCTAGCCGGCTGGGAGCAGGTCTTACGCGCCTATGCAAGGCAGTACAAAATTGACAAGCTGAAGTGGGTAGTCAAAGGCGGTGCCTCTGGTCAGGAGTCTATCCGCAACGGCGTGTACAACTTTGAGGGTGTGCTTGCCGAAGATGACATTTGCATCGTTCACGACGGCGTGCGCCCCATGCTCGACCCAGAGGTTATCACCGACGTCGTCCGCGTGGCTAAGGAGCGCGGCAACGCCGTCACAAGCATGCCTTACAACGAGCAGATTTTCCTTGTGGACAAGAAGGATTCCGCCACCACTACGCAGTACATCCCCCGCGAGACGCTTCGTCGTGTGTCTACACCGCAGGCCTACCGTTTTGGGCTCCTCGACTCCAAATATCACGAGGCTTTTGAAAAAGGTGTCGGAATCGACGGCTCCAACTACACGAACACAATGATGGTCCAGCTGGGCGTGAGGCTCAACTTCGCCGTCGGGTCGGACCGCAACATCAAGCTCACCACGCCGGAAAACCTCGAGTTCTTCCGCGCATGGGCGACGGAGAGGGATGCCCGCGATGAATAGGCTCAAATGCCCAGAGTATATCGCCGACGTTGACAAAGTTTGCTCGCTTCCCCTGCCATGGGAGAAGCTCGCGAATAAAACGGTCGTCATCTCCGGTGCGACCGGTTTGATCGGGACCTTCCTCGTCGACGTTCTGATGCGCAAGAACGACATTGATGGGGCGCGGTGTAGCGTCATCGCTTTGGGGCGCAACATCGAGAAAGCGCGCTCGAGACTGCCGTACTTCGGTCGAGACCACTTCTCGTTTGAGGAGGGCTCCGTTGCTGCGATAGGTTACAGCCCTGCCGCCCCCGCGGACTACGTTTTGCACCTAGCGAGCTCCACTCACCCGCGCCAGTACGCTACCGATCCCATCGGCACCATCCGAGCCAACGTGGACGGCTTACAGAATCTCCTCAGCTATTCAGCCGAATGCGGTGCTAGGCTACTCTTTGCCTCATCGGTCGAGATTTATGGCCAGAACCGCGGTGACGTGGAACGTTATGATGAAAAGTACTGCGGGAACATCGACTGCAACACTCTTCGCGCCTGCTATAACGAATCAAAACGACTGGGCGAGGCTATGTGTCAAGCTTACCGTTCGCAGAAGGGGGTCGAGGCCGTTATCGTGCGCATCGCGCGCGTCTACGGGCCCACACTACTGCCCGATGATTCCAAGGCACTCTCCCAGTTCCTGCATCGCTCGCTTGCCGGCGAGGACGTTGTGCTCAAGAGCGAGGGGACGCAGAAGTTCTCTTACCTGCACGTCGCAGACGCCGTGTCTGGTCTGCTTCATATACTGCTCCTTGGTATCGACGGGGAAGCCTACAACCTCGCAGATAGGGGATCCGATGTAATGTTGAAGGATCTTGCGGGACTTGTAGCTAAAGCCAGTGGTGTTAAAGTTGTATTCAAATTTCCTGACGCTCAGGAGGCGGCAGGGTACTCTAAGGCCACGCTTGCGCTGATGGATGGAAACAAGGCACGTAACGAACTTGGTTGGTCTGCGCGCATGGGCATCTCCGAAGGTATATCAAGAACGCTTTGTGTTCTCCGCTCACTCAATAATCCCGGGGGATGCTGATGGGCGCAAAGACGATTTGGCATGGCTTCAGAAATATGGTTTTCGGAAGGTACGATGACGATAAGTTTTGGAGAAGGCGACACGCCCTTCTTACCGGAAGTGCCCGGGGTATCCGCAAAACTTATTATTCGTTGTATGTTCACCACGAGATGCGCAGGAGCTGTGCGGATATCATGCCTGGATGGAGCGACGATGCTTCATGCGTGTGCGAGAATTTTTTGGCGCCACCCAATATCACTGCGCACGGCATCAACGGTATAGTCATTGCGGGGGGGCAACCATAGGGCGAAATGTGACCATCTTTCACCAAGTAACTATAGGACGCAGCAGAGGGAAAGCTCCCGTTATTGGTGATAATGTCTTCATCGGTCCCGGCGCCAAGATTTTCGGAGGAATTCGCGTTGGTAATAACGTCAAGATCGGAGCAAACTGCGTTGTGTTCCAAGACGTACCCGATAACTCGACGGTTGTTCTCGATAAACCGCGAATTATTGAACATAAGCAGCCTTCACCTTATATCGTTGCCGAGGAAGGCGAGTATAAACCTCGCGAGTGGTAGACATATGGAAGTTTGTATACCAATGCCAACTCGCTCCGATGCGACTGGGGACAAACACGCTTTCCTTGTTATGGCTCATAAGGACAATGAGGTTCTTCACACCCTGATGAGAGCCCTCGATGATGAACGAAACGGCATCTTCATCCATATGGATGCAAAAAAGCGGATGGAAAGAAAATCGCTTGTTGGCTTCTGTCAGTAAGACGGGGATCTTTTTAATTCCTCGTATCAGAGTCACTTGGGGCGCGTATTCGCAAATCGCCTGTGAACTCATCTTTCTCAACTCCGCAGTTGCAAAGGGACACTATTCCTATTCTCACCTTTTGAGCGGTCAAGATCTTTCTATTTAAAGTCAGGACCAGATTCACTCATTCTTTGACTCTTTTGGAAATAAAGCGTCCATTCGCTTCGAAAGCCACAACAGGGACTATCGGAGAAGAATCGGTGAGCATGTTATCTAGAATACTTTCGGGATAAGCAAATCTCAGGTTTTCTTACGAAAGATGGATGGCCTTCTATCGAGTCTTTTGCAGTGTATTAGGAAGCCTGCTAGAGACTTGGAATTGATGAAAGTTGACAACTGGTTTTCAATCACCGTTGGCCTCGCTCGTTATCTTGTCAAGAATGCCTCGTCGATACGTTCGGTTTTCTGGGATTCTATGTGCGGCAATGGAATCTTCCTGCAAACTGAGGTTTGGGATGCGGGGAGTAGATTTAGATGCTTTCGAGCCCCCGGCGCTCAAAGGGATGATGCGATAATACGGCTTATCGATTGGGGTGCTGATGAGTCACCCCGTGTGTCGGGAATTGCAGACTTAGAACTCATCAGGAATTCAAGAATGATGTTCGCGCGCAAATTCGATTCAGAAATCGATAGCGATATCGTCAAAGCTATTGAATCAATGGTTGGATTGATTTTTTTCTAACAGTTTAAATAGCAGTTTATGATTCGGCGGTCGCATGGCCCCCGAATGCTATGCTCTTCAGCCAAATAGAGAATATGCCCGAATGCTCACCCGAATCTATATTTATCGACAATTCCTTCGGTTGACACTCGGGTGAATGGAACAGATGGATATGAAAGGAGCGACCCCTCGAGATGCTCGCGACGGGTCGCTCCGCCGACGAGCTCCCGTTGTTCGGCGAGGATGTCGACAAAGAAACTGCCGCTCATGAGTGAGAAGATTCGTCCCTCTAATGGGCATTGCTCTTGAGCGCTCCGCAAGCCGCCCGTGTCGGGATGCTCTTCTTCACGTCCAAGCGCCTCGCGCCCCAGTTGAGAACGAGGCCGAGCTGTGCGGCGTCAACAACAAGACCATCTCCGAATGGCGGAACCGCCTGCTCGCCATTGCAGCCGGGCACTTGGACCGGAAAGGTAGGGCTCCATATCCAGATGGCTGACGCGATTCACGCTACTTGGAGCGGGTAAAGTAACACGCGCTATCTTACCCGTTAAATCCTTATTTCATTGATTAGGGTTGATTTGTCTAATCTAACCTTATCAGTTTTATTTGCTATAGACACTAGCTTCCAGCCCTGCGCGGAGGCTCCGCTTGCCGTGAAGATGCGCACGTTTGTGTCGTCCGAAGTGGAGACCCATTTCGCGTTGAGGGCCAGGCTGGGGTTGCCCGCTGAATCTATCGCGTATCGCCGTCCTCGCGCGCCTCTATTACCCATCTCTGGGCGGCGGTGCCGTTCCTGGAAAACTGCTGGACGTTAGCCCCCGAGGAGAAGTTGGCGCTCTTCACGTCGAGTGCTAGGCCGGTCCCGGAGCAAACGATCTTGTACGTGCCGAACCTGCTGTCATAGGTGAGTCTGAAGCGCCCAGCTCCGGACCCGTTGCGCTTCCAGAGCTGGGCGTTCACTCCGTTCTCCGGCGAACAGCCCGAGATGTCTAGCATCGTCATGCTCGACCCGGCTTTTTCTATCTCGTACTCGCCGTCGGGGACGATTTGTTCCGGTTTTGCTGCCTCACCTTGGTATGTGCTTTTGAAGTCATACTTTGCGGTCCACTTGTTGCTTGATGTCATGGTGACGTTGGAAGCGGCGGTGAGATAGGACTTGGTGTCGCCTGCCTTCCACTCGCGTTGATTCATGGCGCAGACGATAATGCCGTTCTGGATGCCGCTGATGCTGGGCGGGAAGGACTGGTTGTCGGCATCGATAGAGAAGCCCTCATCGCGAACGTCAAGGTGTTTCTGAATTCGTTCGACATACCTGCGGCCCACTCATCAGCCTTACCATTACGTATAAAGTAGTTATCTTTAAGACTGGTAGAACGTGTAGCGTAGCTGTCGGCGGTATAAATATTTTCATGCCCCGGATGCGCGATTGCCATGAGCTCGTCGGTGAGGCAGCAGTACAAATGACGCTGATCTAAATCGCCGTAGAAGTTATCGGACGTATCGTACCAGGTGCAGTCAACCTGATACCATTCGTCATCTAGCTTAACCGCATTCCACGTATGCCCATCATAGGTATCGCGGGTTTCGGCGCATTCTATACCTGCAGCGGAAAGAAGTTTCGCATACGCTGATTCATAGGCTTGACACGTCCCAAGCCCCCTCGTAAGAGCGCTTTCTGCCGAGGACCACTTGAGCGAATTGTCGTATTCAAGTTGATCGAGAAGCCAGTCATGAAGATAGAGAGCCATTTCGAATTCAGTACCATTTGTCTTTTGCTTGGCTTGTGACACCGCCTCACCAACAATGCTCGCAACGCTGGGATACGCATCATCTGCAACCTGGATATATGTGTTAGTGCGCAAATAGTAAACACCCGATGCCTTATCCATGAGGTAAAAGCGGAAGTTATATGATCCGGTAGCCGTCGTCGTGAACGTAAAGTCGTGACTAACGCACGTGTTGGTGTACTTTGTCCACTCTCCGCGGCTTGGGTCGGCGACCGACTCGTAGGCATACTCATTGGGGTTGGAGTAAGAGGGCGCATCCATGCGGAAAAGATAGCTGCCACTGCCACCGGTTGCGCTTACATGGAAGGTCATTGGCTGTCCAAGTACCGGATCGTTCCATTCGACGGTAAGGGTGACACTGCCGCTGGTGGCGCTATCGCTGTGCTGAAATCCATTTATTGCGACCTTTGTGGCTTGTTCCGAATCAGGCGAAATGTCGGAGGCTAGGGAAACCTGAGGTTCCGCCTGATGTGAAATTGGATTAGCGAGATCGGAATCATTTTTGATGGACTCATTGCCGATCTCGCTTGTATCGATGTCGCCTGTCATGCTGCCGCCCGAATTGTCCGCTGCGCCAGTATCAAACTGCTCCAAGGTGTTTACTTGACGCCATCCTTCTTCCGCTACAACCCTTACAGGTATTGCTGCGCTTAGCATGGACGCGCAAAGAACTGCGCAGAGCGAGCGGTAAAAGACTCGTTTCATAGCAGTGCCTCTCGATAAGGTGGGCGCCAGGGCCCGGAGGCGGCGCCAGGCCAACACTCCGTGTATGTGTAAGTGGGGTTATTTTACGGTAACACCAGTCAACAACTGCGAACTTTTTGGACAAAGTTGGGGAGGGGAGGGGGAGGTACGTGGACAGTTTGGCACTGATTGATTTTTCGTAATCATGTCTATAATTTTTGATGAACAGTGATATGGACTCATTGTTATAGCTAGGAGCCAAACATGGAAGCACCCGCCGTTCTCTATCATTATGCAAGCCTAGATACGCTGGCCTTGATTCTGCATAATCGAACTATCAGGTTCAGCCGGTTAGATAAGGTTGATGACCCACAAGAACAGCGTTCAGCACACTCTCAAAATCTTGGAAAAATGAAGCTCGTCAGTTGTTGGACCTCTTCTGATGAGGAGAGCATCCCCATGTGGCGCGAGTATGCTGGAGCTGAATGTGGAGTAAGAATCCAGATGAAGAGCCATCCGTTTAAGCGCTACTCTGTGTCTACCGAGAGCCTAAGTAAGCTATCTAGTGACGCAGTTTTGAATACTCCTGGTGACAAGTTTGATGGACTTCAATTGCCGCTCGAAGACTTTTGGGATAAAAAATATCATTTTAAAGAAATGGCCCGAAGCGTTGAGATGCTTCATGAAGTCCAGTATACGAACGATAAGTCGCTTCTGTTTCCAAAGTTGATCCGTAACTGCGAAAACGGCTGGATAGAAGCCGATTTAAACACACTTGGGATTCACAAAGCTACTGCCTGGTCATACCAAAACGAATGGCGATATGTTTTGACGGCAGTTCCTGTGGGCATCGCCTCTGTAATCAAGGGTGATGTTGAAGCAGTTAAGAGGGCCACTGAGGTCATACTTGATAGATGCGATCCCGAAATTCCTTCCTTTTACGATTTGATTATCTCAGACGAAGCATTTTCTTCGATGAAGATCGTCGCTTCCCCAAAGATGACGCCGGGGAACCGATTAATTTTGGATGCGTTGGTGCAGAAATACGCACCGGGCATTGAGGTTACAGAGAGCGCGATTGAGCTTTCTTAATTAGACGGTAACGTGAAGCCGGAAGTCCCCATGTGTTGCCCCTGCGACTTCATAGTGGGGAAGATGATGCTCTTCTATTCCAAAGTACAAAAGGTCAGATCGTACCCTCAGATTGCTCTAGAAGTACTTAGCGATAGTGATTATCGGCAATATGGGAGGGGCCTATGAGCAGCTGCTGATGCATCTCCTCCTATTAAAACTGTTAGCGCCGGGCGATTTTTGCCGGTACCATTCTTCGATTTGTCTGGCACTTTACTTTATGCATTAATGGCTAAAATTAGTTAATCAGTTGCAATTAAACAGGGTGTTCGCAATATTTGCCTACCTTATGTTTCATCGTCAATTTCATTTATGAATCGGAGATTGATCATAGATGCCAAATTATGTTTTTTACTATGACGAAAGCCAGCATAGCCGTTTGCTAAATTTCAAGACAGTCATTGCCGATGAATTTTACGATGGATTTGTGGTTGCAATTGTCGGATGGGACGAACGGCGTGAGCGAGATCTGGCCGCCAAATACTCCGTGTTTGAGAATAAGTATCTCTCTCCAAACGCTAAAGAGTTAAAGAGTACTGTTCTTAAAAAGAGCCAGTTTAAATATGGGTTTAAAACTTTATCCCAGAACAACGCACGTTTGATAAGCGATTTCCTCGACTTGTTTGATGAGGATATATACGTCTATTGCGCCTTTTCAAGCAAGGCTGAATGGCTTATTGATAAGCTATTCAGCCAATATCAAAACAGTCCACGGTTTAACGCCGATTCGCTAAAGTACTCTCTTGCAAAGCTCTTAGTTCAATATAGGCCAACTAAAGTAGTTGAGTCTTTATACCGATCTACTGATGATCTGATTACTGCCCTGCGGGTTTTTCTTCGAAATAGAATTGAGTTAGACAAAACGAATCTCGAGCTGAAGCATACTGAAATAGCCCAATGTCAGCTGATTTTGAAAGTTTTTGATTGCGTGGAGCCGCTGGAGAATTATGAGTGGGAATACTATTCGCCTCTGTCTGGATTTGCGCTATATCTGAGCGAGCATAATGAAGTCGATAGCTATACGCTTACTATTGATCGTGAAGAAAATACTAGGGCCGCTGCAGAGCGGCTGGGTTTTGACGGGGTGTGTCAAGCTGACTCGACAGAGTGTTTCGGCATTAGAATGTCCGATATGCTTGTTGGGATTGTGGCAAAACTCATGAAAGCCATCCGTAATGAGCAAACCTATCAATCGCAAGAAGATGGGCTCCAAAAGAAACTCTTTGATAACGAGTGGTTCAACCTAAATGACGAGCGACTCGCGTTATATAAAAAGTTACGACGGGTCCTGATTCAGTATGATCAGTGTTGGTATAAGTTTTATGCCAGCGGCTACTCAGATGATCTTGTGGTTTTGCTTTCGCTTCTTAATTACCTTAGCAGTTTTGAAAATGCTTCTCAGCTACGTGAGGTGGGTGAGAATAATACTGAACACTTTAACAGCTTATGCTGTGAAAGTCTTTCGGAGCATTTTCACGTAATGAATGATGATCCTATTTGGGTGAGCAATTCGAGCGATTCTAGTAACTTGTTTCGCCCTCGTCTCAGAATCACAGGTCAGCCAAGAACCTATACAGTGCAGGGTGTCATGTTTGCCGAGGACGGCGCTCCAATGGCTGTAATATCTGACAACGGACATGAAACTGCCTGTCTGCTACCCGCTTCTCTAGCTAAATGGGCTAAGGATGTGCTTTCTTGTGCTGCTCTCACTGATTCATTTTTCCCAGCGAAAGTGGCCTTTCAATATTACGAGGGTCAATTTAGAGCCGATTTCCTTTTGTAGGGTATTGGTTTGAAGCGCGGAAGATTAATTTGAGCTTGAGGATCAGCTTCTAAGCAGCCGCCACGCTGTACCAACTTTCGACGCGATCATGAGGTAAAAGCCTCGTACTCCTTTTACATCCAATTCAATTCATCCGATTTCAACGGCTTTTGATTGAATTGCTTTGAATAACAGTATTCTGAACATTACAGGTAAAGAAAAACATCGCATTTAAGGAGGGTAAAATGTCAGTCGACTCCTTCTCCGTGAATCCATTTGTTGGGTTTGGCTGCGCCGGCTACCGTTCTTTCAGTGGTGCTGAACCCGCTCGAATAGGGCCTTTTGATAAAGTCCAGGTTATTTCCGGTCAGAATAATTGTGGGAAATCCGCACTCGTTGATTACTTCATCAAGGTTGTTGGGGCGATTAGCGGGCGCGGCGATATTCCACGAGAAGACAACCCGTTAACTAGAGTCGATATTCCTTTGAATCTAAAGTCCCATAACGAGCTTTTTCCTGCAACTATCTCTTTTTGCGTCAATATCCATTCCCTCGAAGAGACGCTAATGTCAAATGTGCGAACGCCGCGACAGCGAGAATATGCTGAATCGTTGCTCAGGCTATTTAATAACGCTCCCTACATTTCTGATGATGGAAAAGCCGCATGGCTTGATTTTTCTCTTGGGTGGGGACAACTCTCTTTTGGTTATGATGCGTCCTTGCGCGCGCATTTTTCTCAATACCAAGCTTCGAGCCTGACAATCTGCAATCTAACCAATGCATCTCTTGCATGTTGTGACAGTACCGGGAATGATGAACTGAACTACAGCAATATCGTGTGTGCGGCGATGCCGTGGGCTTTGCTCCCGAACTTTCTTAAGGTTGGAGCAATAAGGTCTATCAAAGACGCGGAATTATCGAATCGGTTTAGCTCTATCAACAGTGGCGTAGGCCTTCCGGCTGCCTTATTGAAACTGTACAACCCGGAACGGAAAGACTTCGATGAATCAAAGCGCCGCTGGAACAAACTTCAGGATTTCGTTCGCGAAATTATGAACGACCGGAGCGCAGCGATTCTTGTATCCCATGACAGCCATGAAATCGCTGTGAAGACCGCTGACACAGATTACCTCCCGCTCGAATCGCTCGGCACTGGTCTGACGGAGTTAATTATTCTTGCCGCAGTCGTCGCTTGCAACACCGACAAAATCATATGCATCGAAGAGCCGGAGATCCACCTTCACCCTGCTCTTCAAGCGAGGTTTATCAAATACCTTCTTTCAGATGAGGCCAACCGTTTTATTGTGACGACGCATTCACCTACCATCATTAACTCTTCAGGAGTTCAGGTGGCACATGTGAGCAAAAATAATGGAATGTCTGAATGTCATCAACTTAACGATATGGTCCTAGCACGTGATTTGTTGGACGATCTGGGAGCGCGTGCTTCGGATATACTCCAATCAAATTATGTTATATGGGTAGAGGGCCCGTCTGATCGCACTTATGTCAACTATTGGATTGGCAAATGGGCGGAAGAGAAATCGGTACATCTTGTCGAGGGCATTCATTACAGCGTCATGCTGTATGGCGGTAAGCTCCTTAATGCACTCGATGCCAGCCCCGATGGCTCCAATGAAAAACTAATATCTCTCTTTCGAATCAACACTCATTTCTGCATTTTGATGGATTCCGACAAGAAGAGTAAGAATACTCGGCTAGGTAAGACGAAAACACGAGTCATTGAGGAATGCAAGCAAAGTGGTGCCATGCATTGGATAACGTGGGGCTCAACCATAGAGAACTACGTACCAGCGGATGTTTTGGCGACGTCTATAAAAACCGCCCACCCAAGCAAGAGGTGGAACCATGATCTCGGCGAGCGTTTTACATGCCCTTTAAATTTCAAGTTCGAAGGAACACGCTCCTTAACGCCCAACAAAATCGCAATTGCCAAATTGGCCTGCGAATCTGGATTCAATCCTTTGGGTGATTGCTCCAGGCAGGTCTCAAGGCTCTGTCGCGCAATTTGTGACACGAATGGAATTAACTATTAGAGGATTTAGTGCGTAGCGCAAGAAGCGTTTATTTATATTCGCCTTCGTATTCAGCACGAGGAACTATGTACGGGCGATTGAGTCAGCCGGCTTTTCCTTTCACCGACTGGCAAAACGATTTACGCCTAATTGTGGACATCGTCCACGCGATTTCTCTTTGCCCCCTCATCGATCTCGCTAAACTAATAGTCGCTGCCACCAGGGCATTTTCTGGTGCACATTCTATTGGCTCCTGCGAAGATCGGAGCGGGTATGTTTGCCGCCGAGTCCTACACCAGCCGTCATTACATTGCGATTGTTGCCATGGCCTGCCTATGCGTTTTGCTGGGCGGGCCCTCTTATGCCGCGGGCGCGGAGAGCCTCATCATCGCGGGCGCGACGTACTACGAGCCGGGCGTGTCGGGCCCCGGCTGGGCTTGGACCGATGCCGACCACCTGGAGCTTAACGGCTACGCGGGCGAGGCCATCAGCGCCGAGGGCGACCTGGTGCTAACGCTTGCCGGGCAAAACTCCGTGACGGAGTCGCATGCGCCCGATGCGGACATCACGCTGTGCGGCATGGAGGTGTGGGGCAACCTGACGCTTCGCGGTACCGGGACCCTGACGGCGACGGGCTCGCAGTGCGGGATCCACGTCTCTCAGGCGCTCGCGGTGGACGGCTGCACCGTCGATGCCCGGGCAGACGGGGCCGATATCACGGACGAGGCGGTCGCCGGCGTGATCGCAGGCGACATGGCCGTGCGCGGCGGCGGACGCGTCATTGCCGCGGGCGCCGGGTCCGGAGCGGGCGTGCGCGCCTACGGCGTGTATCTGCAGGATGCGGGCCTTGGCGATGGTGCGGCCGGCTGTCGTCTTTCCGTCGACGCCTCGTGGCTTGATGCGACCGGCGCCGACGGCGGCGTTGCGTGCACGGGCGGCTCGCTTGTGTCTGCGCGATTTGTAACGCCTGCTAGCGGGACCTTTGGTACTAGTGGCGTGGTGGATGCTGCCGGGACCGTGGCAACGCACGTGGTGGTTGAGCCCGATGTGGCCACGCCGCCGGCGGGGGAAACCGACAGGGGCGAGGTGACTGGCGATAGCGCGGAAAAGTCTCCCACCGGTGCTAACCCCACTGCCGGAGAGCCCACCACAGGACCCACGGCAAATCCCTCGCTGAAACCCGCGGCCGCGACAACCAAGACAAACATAACGACCAAGACGACGGTAACCAAGACCACGGTCTCTACGTCCTCCAAGCCTAAAGCCACCAGAGTGACCGCAGCGACACTCCCCAAGACCGCCGACAACAACTGGATCGCCGCCTCTTTATCGTTATTCCTGCTGGGATTGGCACTTTTTGGTGCCGCATATCGCTGCTGAGGTGCCAATTTATCAGAAGTATGCGGTGATCGATTTCTCATCTATTTGCTAATCACCGATTATCGCTAATCGATGACCTTACAACTGGCAGCATGCCGTCGCATCACCAAGAAGATCATCTCTCAGCATTTGCGGTGCACATGTCGGCTATAAGTTCAATTCGCGACATTGATAGCGCCCTATGACAAACAAGAAAGATTTCTCCTCTCCATTCATAATCATCTTCAAGGACAACATCGTCTGAAAGCCTATTCTGGACGGAAATCCGAGGTAAACACGTGAGCACAAAAACTCAGATTGCAACATAGATGAAATCTGGAGGCTGCTGTTTCTACCTGATAGGTAACAAGAGGGCTCATTGCACAGACGACGCCGTGGAAGGCGCGCCAACATCATGCTTGCCCCATTACGGATTAATGATGCGCAGTTCGGCCTTTGCGCAAAATTAAAGACTGGTAAAATGACCCCTATAGCCGGTTCGAATTAGCGTTTGCGCATCGCAATCGGAAGTGCTTTGTTTGCACATTATATTCTGCTACGTGTCTATCAGGTACGACTCTACGGAGGAACCGGCTATTAACTTTAAGGATAATCTGATGCTCAACGAACTTCAGTCGAAAGGCGATCTGGCTGGGTTTCTTGGCCTGACCTTGGAAAAGCTTGATTTCTTTGTATATCCAACTTCCATGTATGACCTATATAGAAATAGGTTGGTTCCAAAAAGAAACGGTGGCTATCGAGAACTGTTAATCCCAAGGTCTGATTTAAAAAGGGCTCAAAGAATCATCGCCTCTGAGCTTGAAAAAGGCTATAAGCCATTGCCTTGTGTCCATGGTTTTATCAAAGGACGGTCGATAAAAACAAATGCTGAAAATCACATTGGCTCACAAGTAATTGTTGGCCTGGATATTAAGGACTTCTTTCCTTCTATCTCGTCAAGACGAGTGTACGGGCTTCTTGTTTCCAAGAAGTTAGGTCTAACCCCTGAAGTTGCATTCTGTATTTCAAGGATTGTTGCGACACCGAAAGGACTCCCTCAAGGCGCTCCCTCATCTCCTATTATTTCGAACATGATTTGCCTCGGTATGGATAAACAGCTAATGCACTTATCACGAGAATATCGATACCAATACTCTCGATATGCCGATGATCTTACGTTCTCATTTAATAGTTCTTACTTCTTTTATCGAAATTTTTATTCAGGTGGAAAGCTCAGGTTGCCCAATAAGCTACGAAACGCAATCACTAGCTTCCATGGAACCGAATCGTTTGAGCTCAACGAGGATAAATCGTTTTACAGTTGCAGTTTTTCAAGACAACTGGTCACGGGCGTTGTCTGCAATCAAAAGACAAATATAAAACGCGAGCAATATCGGCGACTCCGCTCAACGCTCCATCGACTAAGCAATGGCGACATTGAAGGCGCGATGGGCTGCTATTACGGTAAAACCATCGCCAAACTTACTGATGCAGAAAGAGGGATGTTTGAAGCGTCTCTTCGCGGAAGTCTTGATTTTTACAAGTCTCTGATTAAGGACCCCTGGACATCAGGACCACTTATGCGTTTAGGCAGCCTGTACAATAAAACGAAACCAGAAGACACACCTGTTTTCCCAGTTGCACTTCAGCAAGACTCGCTTCTATATCTAGAAGGAGAGGATGACAAGCAAAACTCATTTGAGGGTCTCGGGTTTTATTTGGCTGGCTACGGTCTTGTTACGGCCTGGCATGTGATATGCGATGCCGTTTCCCGTGATAAAAATAGCAGGGAAATTAAATTATTCAGCTCAGATAAGACGCCGCTTGCAATTTTTAGGTTTGGAAATGAGGTGGTTCAGGATAATAAACGCGATGCCGCAATATTACAAGATGTTCCTCCTGCGATCTTAAGGAACATTCCCCTTCTTCCATCAAATATGGATTTGCTTACCAAGGGCGACAGGATTTCTGCTTACCAACACCATTTTTCCGAATCTAGATTCAGCTTTGAGCTACACAGCGGAGATTTGCTCAGGGTCGGGGAACCAAGTGAAGAGGGCACACTTTGTTATACGAATTGCTCATTTCGCCATGGAATGAGTGGTGGCCCGGTGTTTAATGGTTTGGGTCAGGTCGTCGGCATAGTACATACTGTAACTGAGCATGGAACACTTGGCTCATTTCTCCCCTTAAAGGATTGTATCCGCTCAACTGATGTGTATGGAGAATGGCAACTCTTCTAACTAGGTTGCCAAGCACTCTAGCCCCGAAACTCTCATCGCGGAAGGCTCGAAACAAGGTGTCTGCCGCTTTTACCTAAACGGCAACGACAGGGAAGGCCATAAGAGGATACTGAGTTATATGCTGGATAACGGGCTAGTCAGGAAGACAAAGAGCGGCGAGCTGTATAACATTTCGTTCGAGTACGACTCTGAGACCTATTCAGGAAAGTACAAGGGGAACGGCTTCTCAGGAAAGATAAAGCTCGCGGACTTCGTAGACCTTGAGACGGGAGAGTTTATTTAAGGGTGCGTGCCGAATAGAGAAGTTGAACTTACTTCCCCTATGTCCCCTTTGGGGACAGCCGCCAGTGCAATACCTCAGTGCTATACTCGTTGTCCTAAGGAAGTGGTTCATATGTACTTGAGCGATACTAAGATTCAAGAGCTTATCGACAACAAGGTGCTGCTCAATGCCGATGCTTCGAACATCGGCCAGGTTACGTATGACTTGCGCACCGACGGATTCTACATTAATGAAAGCAAGCAGTTCGAGGTCGAGCTTGGCCCCGGAGACTCGACTTTTGTCTCTTGCGTTGAATGTGTCGCGCTACCCAATAATCTGACTGCTAGCGTACTTCTGCGCAATTCGCGCATTCGCCAGGGGCTTTCTTTGGATGCACCGCTGTATTTCCCCGGTCATGGAACTAGGCTGTTCTATCGTGTTACAAACGTAAGCGGCAGCACCATTACCCTCGATAAGTCTAAGGGCATCGCGCAGGTCGCATTCCAGCACGTCGAAGGCACGGTTGCCCATCCCTACCATGGAGCCTTTTCCGATGAGCTTAACTTTAATGGGCTCGCCGACTATTCCGACGTCTATGCCGGAGAGCTCAAAAAGGTTGAAGACGAAAAGAAAGAAGTTGCCAATATCGAATCTCGTATTTACGGTAATGTGCTGGCACTCTTTGCCATCTTCGCCGCGATCTTTACGCTCGTGAACGTTAATGCCGGAGGGATCTCTTCCGATATTTCGACCGTCCGTTTCGTTGCGCTTGACCTGCTGATTATCGGCGGATTTCTGGTCCTTGCGTCTGCAATCGAGGCTTTTCTTGTTAAGGACAAAGAGAAAAAGGCACAACTTCCGCTCGGGATAGGTGTCGCGTGCATTGTCGTTGCTGTTGTCCTTGCATTGCTCTAAGTACTTAGAGGATTAGGGGAAAGCAATATAGGTTCTGAGACGGGGTGCCCCGGCGTTGGCCGCGGCACCCCTGTTTGTTGATCGGTCTTCCATTTTTCAAATTACATGGCCGCCATAGCAGCCCCAAGACATCTGCTATTTAAAAAAGCATGTCGCGAAAGCGTAAAACCGGGGTCTGGTCGACAGATCTCGGTTTTCCCGCACTTCGCTCGGATCCGCGACCTCGTATTCGGAAGCCGCTCCCGCGACGAGCTCGTCAAAGAGCTAAGGCGCAATTGCGATGTGCGTGCCGGCGACCCGTCGCGCGTATAGAATCTAAGCATCCGCACAACAGCAATGAAATTGATTGGACACCACATGGAGATCCCCAGCACCCTGTGCAGCAATGTGTACGACTTCGCGTTTTGCCCCGAGCCCTGCTACGACCGCCTGGTCGACCTCGCCGACCCCGAGGACTGGGGTCCCGGCAACCGCATCCTCAAAAACTACCTGTCGTTTTCGTTTAGCCGCGCGGTGTTCCTGACCGAGCGTGACTTGGACCAGACCGGGCCGTCCAACCTGCCGCTGGTGTTCGACAATGACCGCTGCCTGTTCAATACCGGCCTGTACACGCGTCGCTACGAGACCATCTACGGCCTGTTTGAGCCCAACACCAAGCCCGACGCGCGCCAGCGCTGGTTTTTGACTACCGACTGCCCATCCGCTCCAACATCGACCACATTCTGGGCGACGAGGAGAACCTTACGCGCATCCCCGCCAGCCTGATGGGGGAGGACAACTCGTTGCTGCTGCGTCGCGCCTTTGAGGGCGCCGTCGTCGAAGCCGCCCGCCGCGCCGCCGCCAACTACACGTTCGCCGTGCCGCAGTTCTACGGCGGCCGGATCCAGCTGCTCTTGCCGCTGTGCCTGACCGGCGACAAGCCCGAGCTAGCGCTGACCATCCAGCGCGAGGACGGTTTCTACGCCGCGCGCACCTGCCTCACGCTCGACATGGCCTACAACAACGCGCGACTCATCTGCCGCCCTGAGACTTCGTGGATCAAGCGATAAAGGGCTGTTGAACTGGTGGTTTATCGCGTACCCTGATTGCGGTTGCGCGGTTTGCTCCCACGAATTTAAAATCGAGGGTAAAAAGTTCTTGGTAAACCGCGCGTGGCTATGTTAGTATCTCTTTTGCCGAAAGGCGACGGGCGATTGGCTCAGGGGTAGAGCATATCCTTCACACGGATGGGGTCACAAGTTCGAATCTTGTATCGCCCACCATCTAAAGCAAAGGTCAGAGGTGTTACGCCTCTGACCTTTTTCTATTTGACACCATGGGTGACACCAAAAGTGACACCAAATTTTCGATTTTTATTAGCATGGGGTCCTATTTTTTATTGAACGCAAACCCTTCATAGTTCCTACATATTGAATATAATTTTCGTTCGTTGACCAACTATAGAGTGACGTCGTCGAACATTTTGAAAATAGTTCACGCGCTCTTTCAACGAATTCTTTGCATGATTCATACGCAATTGTGGAGAAAAAGACCACTGGCTCACAGCTTGTACCAGCACATTCACGCCTCGTGACAGCCTTTCAACACATCCCATCCATTTTTTGGTCAGCGTTTGGTCAGCTTCCGGTACTTACCCGCATGATGCCCCAGTAGATAATCGTCCACGACCACAACCGCATGGCCTACGGCCGATACCAGGGGAGGCGCAAATGGACGAAATCGTCTGCGCAAACACTGCATTCCGCTATTGGCGCTGCCCACCGCAGGTGCGCAATCTCTACCCGCGCCTGCCCAACTCCGAAGACGGCTGGCGAGCTCTATCCCAAGCCCCTTTTGTAACCGAAGTCCTCAAGACCCCGATTATCGCTGTTGCTTCGCCAGGTTGTTCTAATCACCGCTCGGGATTGCGCTCTACTATTCGCTGGGAAGGGGCATCGGATGCCGGCACAACAATCGACACTAATTTAGGCTTTAGTGTCACCAATCCGCTTAACACGTTATTTACTATGACACGCTTTGTGTCCCAAATAGATCTCGTACTGGCTATGTACGAACTTTGCGGTTGGTTTTCTGTTTTCGAGCCGGCCCCCGCTGCCGAAATACAGTTAAAATTGGCGATAGAGGAGAATCGCAATTCCAGCACGCAGGATCTGGTCGAACTTGGAGAAGGCGAAGACGAGGTTCCTTGGAAACGAGTTTACGCCCGCGCAACCGTTAAGGACCCAGAAAATGATAGCCAAACGAGCAAGCGTGAAGATGGAAGAGAGGTTACGAAACTCAAAGGTACTTCTCTTTGGATGAGAAAGCCGCTCATCGAACTGAGCGACCTGCATCGTTTCGCCGACAAGGTCAAAAGTCAAATGTGGGGAAAGCAGTTTTATGATGCCGCTCAGCAGGTTATCGGCATTGCTGCGTCTCCGCTCGAGGTCGCTGGGGTCCTGCTTCTAAGTCGTTCTCGACGTCTAGGTGGTGCAGGATTCAGATACGTGTACCTCAACGATTTAACCCCTCTATCCATGGCGGCCCAAAGCATCGCAGGCCAAAAGGTCTGCTACGGCGACATCGTGATCGTAAACCCAATCCTAATGAAGGCAGTAATTTTCGAGATCCAAGGTGAGGTCATTCATGGCTCAGGTGCAATACTTGACCACGATGCGGAGCGCATGACTGCGTTGCAGAGCATGGGATTCGATGTATTCCTGGTGACTCACGATATGCTCAACGATTCAAAGCTGATAGACACCATAGTCAGAAGTGTCTGCGACCGTTTAGGGATTCGCTATAAAGCCAAAACTGAGGCAATGAAATCCGCCGAGACGCGACTGCGAGCAAATGTTTTGTGCAACTGGTTAGAAATCGGAAATTAGCCAGCGACAAGGCACTAGAACTACCTAGTTTGCCTGTTAGTGAATTAATGTCATTTCAAAACTATGTCGGATTACGGGGCTGGACCCGGACCGGTCGTCCATGCCCTGCATTTCACGGAATGCACAAGTCGTCTACCTGCGGTTTTGATTTTACCGATTACGGCATGCTCGGGGGTTCCCGGCCCGGCCCCGTAAACCGGCATGGTTTTGAAATCGCCGGGTGGGCGGGAGCGCGATCGGCCCCGGTAACGGGCCTGGCGCCGGCAGGACGGCCGTTGGGCGGATGGCGGCCCGCGCCGCGACTGCGAAATTTTCCAAAATTGTCCTTGCATCGGCGGGGGAGTTCCCGTATAGTACTTCTTTGCACGGGGGCGTAGCTCAGCTGGGAGAGCGCTTGACTGGCAGTCAAGAGGTCAGGGGTTCGATTCCCCTCGTCTCCACCCGAGCATTGAATGAGGCTCCAACGCAAGTTGGGGCCTTTTTTCATATAGGCACACAAGGTCAAAGGCGGCACCATGATCCTCCTGGTCGACAAGATCGTGCGTTGAACGGGCGCCGCGTGCATGGTAGTATTTCACGTCGTGGTTCAAGATGGGTGGCCTGTTCTATTGGCCTCTATTGCACGCGCCATTTTATAAGGGCTCTTGGCGCAACGGTTAGCGCAGGGGACTCATAATCCCTGGGTTCTGGGTTCGAATCCCGGAGGGCCCACCACTATCTACCAGCGGTTTCCCTGATATACAGTCAATCAGGGGAACCGCTTTACTATTGGCTATTCCTTCTAGATTCCACTGGTTTCTTCTGGCTATCCACCACTATCCACCACTGATTTGTGCATAGATATGGGTTCCGTCTGTATCGGAAGACTTAAAATGAGCTTAATGATCGACTGATCGATGCGTTTACTTTCGCCAAAAAGATTGGAAGTGTGATGAACCGATGATGGCAATTATTCGGCAGAGCTGGATGGGCTAAGCGTTCAGACGCGTTATAAGGACATCTGAAAGTCTGGTACTCATCTGTGTACTGAGAAATCGATATGGCGCTCTATACCGCCTCTCATTGCCTCAGGCGTAGTTTGTATTGACTGGTATAGAAACTACTCGCGTTTGGCTTTTGAACATCTTCTAGAAGTCCTTTTTCTCAATAAACGATTCGAGAGTGAAGCCGCCACTCGCCATGTCTGAAGCCATGAATGTGTCGACCTTATCGGCGGCATCAAGGATCGCCTCGACATTTAAGTCGATATAGTGCTGGAAATCCGTCTTAAACTGCGTATGTCCGTGCATGCTTGAAATTGTCGGAGTCGAAACTCCGCTGGCGGCCATGAGCGTCTCTGAGGTATGTCTCAGGTTATTCACGGGAATAAACCTCAGGCCATGCTTCCTCAGCGCGGTTTCCCAATGGCCTCGCAGTGTTTCGCCGGCACATGGAAGAATTCGCCGGTTGCTCCACTGCTCCAGGGCGTGTCGCGTTGCATCTTGTTCGGTTCCAATGAACGCCTCCGGCGCGATGGTCCTCTCCATGGTATCGACATATCCGTTAAAAACGGTGACAGTCCAAATTCCATCGGCAACTTCTTTCAGTTTTGGGTTTGAGCCCAACTTATACTTTGCTGCCGTTTCTGCGGCCAACCGACTTGCAACTGCCTGGGCATCTTTTCGTTTTCCCATGACGGTTTCGATCCTATATTTGGCTTTTCTGGACTTGTGCCAGCTTGTCTTGTGCCTGATGAGCCAGCATCCCTCAACTTGCTCGATTGAGGGCTTCGTGGCCTCGAGAGCTGAAAGAAACCTTTCCGTAAACTCTGGAAGAACCAGAGCATGCCTATTAGACTCTTCTGTTTTGGTGACCTTAAGTCCGTCCTCGTCGGTATAGGCCGCATGGACGTTCAGGAGCACGTACTTTTTTACGCCCTGGGAAGTCGGCATTTTCAATATCTGTACGTCGGCTGGCGTGATTGCAAGGTTCTCTTCTTTGCGAAGGCCCGCACTGCCGACCAGCAGGGTTAGATATGCCATCTCATCGTCAACGAGTGCGTCGGCAGCGTACTTTAATTCCAAGGGTGACCATGGCGCGGGGCGTTTCTGTTTCTTTGCCCTGGCATCGAGTCCCGTTAGATCCATTTTATGGCGTATGAAACCATCCGATTTGGCCCTGTTCAAGATCGCCCTGTACGTCCGCAGCGTGTTTCTCGGGGTCCCAGATTGCTCGATGAGATTTCGGACATTAGTCTCATCTAGATTCAAGAGGACTCGTTCGCCATGATTAGGGGAGATCCATTTTCGGTAGTTTTTGACATATCCGTCGATTGTGCTGTTGGTCTTACCTTCTTTTTCCAGGGCTGGGATAAACCTGCCATAAAAGTATTGATTCAGCGTAATCTCAGGAATGTCGCGTTCGGAAAGGCTGGAATTCAACTCGACATAGAGCATGGATGCGGCTGCTTGGGCATCTCTCATGGTTCCATGAATCGTTACCCTTTTTGTGGCACGCTTTTTACGAGTGCCGGCCTCGACCCTAACCCTAAATATCTCTAAGCCATCGGCGTCGACACCTATTTTCTCAATTACGCCAATTTTGTTTTTAGGCATTATGACTACCTCGTATTGTTTTTCAGTCAGGACAAAGAACTCTTGTGTTGAAAGCTCCGTTAGATTGTTTAGGCGGTCTTGGCTCTACTGTGAGAACTAGCTGAGGCGTTGCTTTTAGCAGTATTTCCAAATCTCTTGTATTTACCAGAACGGTTCATAGTGTCTGCACTATCAGCCAGCTGCTTTCTTCCAGTTGAGCTGAGGGCCATATAGCTTTCCAACAGCTTTCTAAACTGCTGCCTATCTTCTTTATTCATTTCTGAGACTGCGGCGTTGACTATTGAACGCATTTCGGAGTCTTCGAGAAATGAGGGTGAAGAAAGCGATGCTGAGAATTTAGAACCAAGTATTGAATCAACTGAAACAGAGAAATATGTCGAGAGCTGGAGTAAAAGCTCATCCGTGAGACGTCTCGTCCCCTGTTCATACGTTCTGTAAGCAGAGAGCGAAATACCGAGCTCTTCAGCTACTTGTTTTTGGGTCTTTCCACTATTGGAGCGAATGGTTTTCAGATTGTTCGCGGAGCGCATTTCGCGAGTGCCGGCCTCGGTTCTGTCCCTGAAGATCTCTAACGCTTCGGCGTCGACTCCTATTTTCTGAATTTTGCCGAATTTGTTTTTAGGCATAGGTCAATCTTGCCTCCAGCTGCAATTTATTCGTTATGCTGATTGGGCCACGGAGGAGTGAGAATTATCGTTTGAAAAGGCCGGTTCAGAGTCATTTAGCAACAGGTCGTTTTCTAGCAGGCTTTCAATTAGCGAAAGCGCAATGCCTTTCCCGTTGTCATTTAAACGAACCCAAGCAGATCGAAGTCTTTCAAAGGAGTCATCGTTTACTTCCGCTGGTTTTGCCGCGGCTTTTTCCAATTCCGTAAGCGCTATTAAAGATTTTGCAGGGGAAATAGCGTGAAGATCGCGCCAAGATGGGTCGACAAGGTCAGATAACCGCACGTTTAGCGCTTCGCAGATGGCCTCTAAGGTCTCGTTTGACGGAAACCTTCGACCCTGCTCGTATGACTGGTAGGTGACAAGCTCAACGCCAATTCTGCGTGCTGCAACAGTCTGATTGATTTTTAGCTGGTTTCTGGCCTGCTTGAGATTTTGACCAAATAGACGATTGATCTCAATCTCCTGCGGACTCTTTTTTCTAGTCATCCTACCTCCCTTTTTGCAAATGAGATTCTCGGAGGATAATCTCGTCTTGATTCGTGAATCGTGACCCTTTTCGCAGTGCGCTTTTCGCGAGTTCCGACCTCGACTCTGACCCTGAATATCTCTAACCCTTCGGCGTCGACTCCCATTTTCTGAATTTCACCGAATTTGTTTTTAGACATCTGGCCCTCTTTGAATCAAGCTCCAATCTGGAGTTAAAACTATTGTGTTAAGGCTGCTTCTTGTGTTTTTAAGCAATTTCTTTCGCACCTGAAAATTGAGAACGGGCGCCAAAATTTTCAAACTTTCCAGATCGAACCATCGTGTCAGATTCTTCAACAAGCTTTGACTTGCCGCTTTCGTTGAGTCTAGAAAAATTTGAAAGCAATTCATGTAAAAGCGATCTTTCCTCTGGGGTAAGAATCGTTACGATCGCATTGATGAATGACCGTGTTTTTGCATCTTTCTGGAATTGTGGGGATGTTGGGTCTACTTTGTAGGCCGTACCAAGAATCACATCAATGGAGACATTGAAATAGGCAGATAGCTGCACGAGTTTTTCGTCAGAGATTCGCCTGGTCCCATTTTCATATTTACGGTACGTGGACAAGCCATACCCTAAGTCTTCCGCAGCTTTAGGTTGCGAGATGTTCTGACTCTCTCGAATCTGTTTGAGATTATTTTGCACCTGCATCACCCCTCAATATGAGCTTAGGTGGTACAAAATGTTGTCCCATGGTACAAATTGGGTTATAGTATGTATGCGTAGTACAACTAGGGTCATATAAGGAGGGTTTCATGCCGAATTGTATCGGGGCGGAACGAGTGAGGCTTCGCCTTTCGCAAACCGATCTAGGCGACAAGCTCGGTGTCAGCAGAAGCATTATCGTGCGAATCGAACGCGATCCGAAGTCGGCAACCTACGACCAGCTCGAGAGAATGTCGCAGTTGTTCGGGTGCTCCATCCAGTACCTGCTCGGTGAAACCGATGATCGTCTTCCCCAGAAGGACGAGGTTGCATAATGAGCGGCAAAGAGAGGTTGGAGCCGTGGGCGAGTAGCAAATGGCTTTCCAAATCCGCGGCAGCCAAATACATCCATCGCCATGTCGATGCGGTTCAGGAACTCATTGAGTCTGGTGAGATCCCCGCCGTCTACGGCGCTTTCAACCGCGGCGGTTCGCGGACCATCTACATCAACATTGACGACCTCGACGCCTATATGCGCAGGACGCCTTTCATTAAGGAGTCCAGCCATGAGATGCCGTACGAGGAGTACGCCTCTCTGCAGTCCCTGCAAGAGAGCATGTCAAAGCGCATGGCCCGCGACGGCCGTAAGGGGGCCGCATGATGGGTCCCGCATCGTTCCCGAAGACTGTTCAATTTAGGGTGTCAGAAAAAAAGTGCGACTGGGAAATTAAGGAAGAGCCCCAGCCGCACCCGAAACGTGAGACCGTAGAAGAAGGGAGTTCACGGATGTGGAAAGGTGAACGGCGCCAACACGATCTCGACGACATAGGACGGTATCGCGCCCTCGTCGGTCAAGTTGATTCTACCATCGCAGTAGAGGGTCTAAACAATCAAGATCTAGCCGAATACGCGAATTTATGCCGAATGTGGACTGGATTCGCCGAAATTGCAAAGGCGAGGGGCCAGGGCTATAACCGACAGGCGCCTGTGCCCGTTCTCCCCGAGACACCGAAGGCGCTTTTGGCGGCTGGGATTCCCAACCTGCCTATCTGCCACACCGTTCGGCATATCGTACGGGAGACAACGATCTCCAATCGCTCACACAGGCACGGCATCGAGCCATCGCTGCTTGCATCGGTTCCTGAGCTCCTTCAGACTCCGCTAGCCGTCTTCAAGACAGGCGCCGGAAGGGTTGCGGTCGCCTTGGATGCGGCCGATGCCGCGGGTCAGCCCCTTGTTGCCTATTTCGACCTCGCGGTTCCCCTGTCTGTCGGCGGTGGTCAGTTCCGCTCCGGAGAGCTCGTTAACTTCATGCTGTCCGTTTACGGACGCGAGTCCCTGATAAGTGAAATCGAATCCGCGCGGGCGGCAGGGGAGTGCAATGTCTTTAACGAAGAGGCGCTGTTCTCCCTGGCGGTCCAGGCGCTGCAAAGGAGAAAGGCCGCATAGTGTCGAAGATTCTCGAGACAGAGACCGAAGGCTACGGTCCTTCGTTCGCCATACACGGTTTCATGCGCTATTTGGGCCTTAGGCCCGCGCAGCTCGTGGCGTATGCCCTGATCTACTCCTGCACGGTAGATAAGGGTTGCTACGATTTTGGAGCCGCCGTTCTCGCGGACTGGTCCGGCACGAGCGAGCGCACTGCCCGCACGACCATCGCCTCCCTTCTCGAGATGGGCCTTATCGTTGAGCGCGGATCCCATGTCCATGGAATGAATACTGTCGGCAGGTCCCTTGTTGCAGCTGCGGATCCAATTTCCCGCGCCAGGGAGGCTTGGCAGGCGGACCATCCGGACGCCGAACGGGTTGCCCCTCTAGTTTCACCGGAAACTATTTCACGTGAAAATACTTCCTCACCTGAAATATCTTCACGTGAAGATTCTTCCTCACCTGCAAAAGTTTCACGTGACGTTTTTTCACCTGAAGTTTCTTCACCTGAAAAAACTTCCTCACCGGAAACTATTTCACGTGAAAATACTTCCTCACCTGAAATATCTTCACGTGAAGATTCTTCCTCACCTGCAAAAGTTTCACGTGACGTTTTTTCACCTGAAGTTTCTTCACCTGAAAAAACTT
>NZ_JBBNLP010000014.1:0-29661 GCF_040092425.1 Collinsella sp. CLA-ER-H3 | reverse complement strand
ATTTCACGTGAAAATACTTCCTCACCTGAAATATCTTCACGTGAAGATTCTTCCTCACCTGCAAAAGTTTCACGTGACGTTTTTTCACCTGAAGTTTCTTCACCTGAAAAAACTTCCTCACCGGAAAGAATTTCACCTGAAAATACTTCCTCACCTGAAATATCTTCACGTGAAGATTCTTCCTCACCTGCAATTTTTTCAGGTGAGCCCCCCTATATACCTATAAGTAATGACTATCCAGAAGATTGGACGGATGGATGGATGGATTTTCAAACCAACCAACCGGACGTCTATCCCGGAATGGACTCTCAGGTCGATACCGCAGGCGATTTCAGGAAAATCGCCGACGAAACGATCAACCGCAACAAGCTCGACGCCGCACGCCAGCCCTACGATGAGCTGCGCCGTCTCGGCTTCGGGGCCGACGAGATCGGCACTGCGTGGGCTCGCCGGCAGGCCGAGGCCAAAGATGCCGGCTGCGAGGATAAATTCATGCCTCAGCTGCGGAAATGGCTTCTCGACACGAGCGTCAAGGGCTGCCGAAAGATGGTCGAGGCCGCACGCCAGCGAACAGGCCGCGGCGAAAAGCACCTGCGAAGGGCTCCCGACGGCGCCTGGCTCATCATCGGCGACGGGCCGGTCCATCCGGTTGTGGATGCGAACGGAATCGTCTATCGCGGCGATAACAAGGAGGCCGCGATAGACCTGGCCCGCAAACAGGCCACATCTTCGCTGTTTGCTGCTGAACGAACGATTTAAATGTCGAAAGGGGAAGTGACATGGAAGGGAACTCGTGGGAAAGGCTGATTAGAACCGAGAATAATGGACAATCTGCAATCGTCGGGATCGAGAGCGAGAATCATGACTCGTCTCTTTCCTCAGACGATGGCGGCATCGGTGCCCGAGAGGAGCGCGTCAGATGCGTTCTGTCCGAGCTGAGACATCTGGCCTCGATCAGAAGCCAGTGCGAGACAGCGCTCAGGCAGCTGCCGTCCCGATCGAATGAGAGGGAGCGGATGAGGAACCGCGTCCTGCAAATCGATTCGACATTGAATCTCGTAATGGTTGTCGTCGAGGCGCTGGACGATTACGAGCCGGGACTCGGATCTATTTTCCAGTTGTCCTATATCGACAACCTGACATGCGAGAGGATCGGCGCGCTCCTGGGTGTGTCGAAGAGGACCGTCATCAGGAGGAGAAACCATATCGTCGCGTTGGTAGCGTCAGACGACGATCTCTACAACATCATCGTTGGTGATGCCGTGTGAGCGTCGTAATCCTTTGGCGGGTACATATATGACCCGTAACATTATCCTACTTGCAGCCGGGCTGCTTCTTGCCCTCGCCGGCTTGAGCTACCTTCTCCAGCTGGATGGGTTGGCTTTACTGCTTCTTATTACTTCCGCTGCGATCGCGCTCAAGCTATTCGACGATGGGGAAGAGGACGATTCTGGGTGGAGGCCTTTATAGGAAAGCTACTCAAGATGAGGACGTAAGGCAAAAGTACAATGATTTGATATTAAGTTATGATGTAGTCACGTTATTGCACTGTTACGTAGTTACACAGTTATGCAGTTACACGGCTACGTTATTACACAGTTACGTTTTTACGTCCTTCATTAGTTCATTGAATACGTATTTCTCTTCCTCGTATTTTCTGAAGTTCTTGTATTCCGTTTTAGCACCTTTATCTTTTTCGCCGTTTCATTTATTCATCTATTTCACAGTTCATCAGTGACGTTGTTCTGTTATTATTTAATAACAACCTTCAATGCGGGTTTTCCGCCATCGGTCCAGCTAGGGCATTGGAGGTTATATGTCTTCTTATCCTAATTACATTTCAATCATCAAATTTATCTTGGGGCTCGGCGCGCTCGTAGCCTTTTTTGCGAGCGGGCTCGCCTACGCCGTCCTTCAGTTCATTGTCGGCGCGGCGGCGTGCCTCATCGCCATCCCGATCGCTCTTGTGGTCATGAGCATCGCCAGTCGCTCCTAGGCATTTTCTGGCTCTAATTGTTTTCAATTTCAATTTGAAAGGAATCACTATGCCGAATTTCACCCCTGTGATCGTGTTCACCAACCAGAAGGGAGGCGTCGGCAAGACGACTTCAGCAGACGCAATCGCCGACGGACTTCGCCGCCGCGGCCTCAAGGTCCTAGCCGTGGATATGGATCCCCAGGGCTCGCTTGGGCGAATCGAGTCGGACTGCGTCGCGAAAGGCACCTGCTGCAGCTCCAGCTTCCTCAAGGGCGTCCAAGTGGTTTGCACCGAGGACGGGCAGGCGACCGTGCCCGGCGATCTCGATTTGGCCAACGTCTCTGACGAGAGGGACCTCGAGGGCAACGAGATCAATGAGTACTCTCTGACGCGCGCAATAGAGTCGGCCGTCTCCCAGCACGGCTTCGATGCCGTCGTTGTCGACACCCAGCCCGGCATGACTTTCTCGACGATTTCCTCCACCATTGCCGCCACCCATCTCGTCATCCCGACTACCGCCGACAGGCTCGGCACCGAGGCCGTCGAGCAGACCCTCGAGCTCCTCAGCGCGGTATCCGATTCCTATGAGGTCGCGTGGATGAGCGCCCCTGCCGTCCTCATCACGCTCTATCGCGGTATCGCCAAGCTCGCGAGGGCCTTTGCCTCCCAGATGGTCGAAGAGTTCCCCAAAATGGGTCTCAAGGTCTTCCAGCGCCGAATCGGTATAACCGTCGCCATCCAGGACGCGCAGGCGAACGGCCGCAGCATCTACGAGATGAACGTCCTCAAGGGTGCAGCTTTCGAGTATGACGTCCTTGTAGGCAACATCATGAACTGGTGCGAGCTCAAGCCCGCAGCCGGTGAAACCGAAGGAGTTGAGTAACTGTGGCTTCTAACCTACCCGATAACCTCGTTGGCGACATGATGAGCAATGCGCCACGCTTCACTTTGCCAAATTTTGGGGCACAGAATCGTCCTGCACCCCGTCCTGCGGCGCCCGCCCCGCAAGAACCTGTTCAGGACGGCGTCGCCGCATCGCCCGTTTCTCCTGCGAGTGTCCGCAAGCCCAAACCCGCGACGGCTCCCGCTGCCAGCAAGGTATCTTCTGGATCCAAAAAAGAGAGGGTCACCTTCTCGACTTCGCCGCTCGAGGCTGAAATCCTCGAGCGTCGCGTTCTCGAGCTCAAACTGAAAGGCGGCCCCAGGAGAGACGCCAATGTCAGCCGTGTCATCGAGGATGCACTTCGCGACCGTATCAACGGTGGGGAGCTCGATCTTTCCGTTTTGGACAACCCCAAGCGATCGATGAGTGCCACGCGCTATAGCCGGACGGCCCTCGTCCCCTACGAGGTGTACAAGGACCTCATTACCGGACTCGTGAGCGCTCGCGCGGCACATCCGGAGATTCTGCCCTCAAACCTCACTGCCAGCGCGTATATCAGGGCGTGCATCCTGGCCTTGGAAAACTAGCCCAAGCATACTCTGCGTGCATTTTAATCGGATACATTCCCCGGGGCGGCGCCGCCCTGAGAAACACCTCTTCTCACGGGCGAAGGTCGGGCGGCTTCGAGGAATTGTTTGCTCTGGGAAGAATGGAGAATGGAAATGAAATTACCCGCCGCAGAGTGAGGCCGCTCGTCGCCCTGGCCATTGTCGCTGCATCAATTGGCTGCATCGCGCCCCTCCGGCATAAGCCGAGAACGCGACGGCCGCCGTGGTCTCCGCTGACGGCAACCACGTCGTCGTCGATGTCGACCTAAACGGAGACGCGTCTGATGTCGGTTCGGACGATCAGAGCGAGTCTGTTTCCGACGCGGAAACAGACAAGACATGGAAAGCATTCGAGACTTTGATGACAGCCAACAACATAATTATAGAAGCCGCGTTTTACTTCTTCTGTCTGCAGCTTCTCTTCACGGCGGCATTGATTCTCGTCTTATACAAATTAATCTGGACGCAAAGATAGTCCGCCGTCTTGAGTCCCCATGGTTTGACTGAACCGGTGTCGGGGTGGCCGTATAGCCGCCCTGACACCCACTGACGAAATTGTCTATAAACGGGCGGCTCTTTTTGAGCCGCCCTTGAAGGGGAGGAAACCCTTATGATGCTCTTCGAATCTGTAATCTTCGACCTGCTCCCCATCATCATCGGCATCCTGGTCGTGATGATGGTGTTCGAGTCCTGCTGGCGCAAATGTCCGCCGGATAAGCTCATGATTGTTTCAGGTGCTGGCAAGATGCGCTCCGTCTCCGGCAAGGGTACCTTCGTTATCCCGCTCCTCCAGCGCGTCGACACCCTTTCGCTGGGTGCCGTGCAGGTGCAGCTGACTACCGAGAATGATATCCCCACGCAGGACGCGATCCTCATCCACGCCTGCGCCGTGGCGAACTTCCAGATCGGCCAGACCCCCGAGCTGATCGAGACCGCCTCCAAGAACTACCTGAACATGGATAAGGAGGAGATGACTCGACAGGTCACCGAGGTCATGCTGGGCAAGATGCGCGAGGTAATCGGCCAGATGGACTTGAAGGAGCTCATGCGCGACCGCGAGAGCTTCAACGCAAAGGTCTTCGACGGCTCCAAGGACGACCTTGCGAACCTCGGCCTCGAGCTGCGCACCTTCAATGTGCAGGACTTCTCCGACTCCCAGGGCATCATCCGCTCCATGGGCGCCGACCAGGCGGCGGAAATCAAAAAGGAAGCCGAGCTGGCGCAGATCAAGGCGGCCGAGGAGGTCGCCATACGCCAGAACCAGCTCGACTTGAAGCAGGCCGACCTCAAGAAACAGGCCGACAAGGCAAAAGCCGAGGCCGATATGGTGAAGGCCACCGTGACGGCCGAGAAGCAGCGCGAGCTCTATATCGCCCAGCAGGAGGCCGAGATCGCCGCGGAGACCAAGAAGGTCGAGCTCGCCGAGCGCCAAGCGGACGTGAGGGAGCGCGAGCTGAACGCGACCGTGAAGAAGCAGGCCGAAGCCGACCGCTATGCAGCTGAGCAGGCAGCCGAAGCCGACCTCTACAAGCGCACGAAGCAGGCCGAAGCCGCCCGTATCGAGCGCCAGAACCAATCCGACGCCGAGCTGTATTCCGCCCAAAAGGACGCCGAGGGCATCCAGGCCCGAGCGAAGGCCGAGGCCGAAGCTACGCGCCTGAAGGGCGAGTCCGAGGGTGCGGCCGAGAAGGCCCACGGCGAGGGCGTCGCGGCGGGCATCAAGGCCCAAGCCGAGGCGTACAACGGTATGGATAACCCCTACCTGCTCGCCAACCGCTACATCGACATCATGCCCAAGGTAGCCGAGCAGGTTGCGAAGCCCCTCACCGCCGTCGATTCCATCAAGATGTACGGATCGGGCAACGCCCAGAAACTCGTGAAGGAGACCACCACGATTGTCGACCAGGTGGCATCCGGTCTGAAGGACAGCACCGGTGTCGATCTGCCGTCGCTTTTGAGCGGTCTGCTGGCAAAATCCGATATGGATGCCGGTTCCGCCGAGAGCCTGGCAGACTGATGGTAGTCCCGCTGATCGCCTCGGCCTTGCTGCTCGATTTCTTAGGCTGCATGATGCCCCTGGCATTGGTCGAGGACACCAAGGCATTTAAGGTCGGCGTGTTCCTGATTTGGGCGGCGCTGGTGGCGGATTCCGTCCTGATGGGCTTGTTCTATCCGAGGGAGCTGGCGGGGGTGAATCCCCTGTTGGCGGCAGGTCTCGAATCGATATGCCTCATCTGTGCCATGTATCCCCTGCATGGGTTCGCATCGAACTTGGCTCCCTGTGGCATCCGGGTCGATACTGCCGCGGCCCTCGCCTTCATAGACTTCCTCGTGACCGCTGTGGGATATGTCTCCCTGCTCTTGGGTACGATCTGGCTTATATTCTTCTAGGCTCGCAGGCATATGGACCTGTCGACCATCAAGCCGGAGGATTCCGAGGAGTAGCGCCGACGCAGGCCGCCTACACATCACGCCCGCTGTCGGCCTGTACGACGAGGATATCCCGTTCTAGCGAGGGGATCCCGACGAAGCCCGCTCCGAACCGGCGGGCTTTTCCATCCCCCGGCCACCGCCCAGGGGGAGCGCTCCGGTGCCGCCTCCCCCTGGACCCCCACGGGCCCTCTCCCGTCGCTCGCGTTTCACTCCCTTCCGACAGCCTGGGGCCACACACGGGGCCCCTACGGCCGTCGAAAGCGCGCAAAACGCTCGCCCCTCGCAGGGGGACGGATGCGGCCCGTCCCCCTGCCACCCCCTCGGCCGCCGGCTGCGCCGGTGCGGACGCTGCCGGGCAAGACGCGGCCACCGCCGTCGGCCCGCGCGGGGCGCGGCCGCGCGCCAGGGCGTCAACCCGACCGCGCACGCTCCGTCGCCACGGGGGGCGCGTCCCGTCAAGGGCCCGCACGGAACCCCGCACAAGCCCCCGCGCGGGGCGCGGGGCCTGGTGGAGGTTGCCGTGCAGACCCCTGACGGGCCGCGCCCTCCCGCGGCGGCTTTCGCCAGAGCAAAAGCGACGCGCGGCGGGGTCGCGAGGTGCACACGCAAGGGGCGGTGCCGACGCCGTGCGGTAAGGAGGTCCGATCATGGACGCAATGGTTATCAACATCCCGGTAGCGCAGACCGATCCCTACGCCATTCCCTACGAGGACGGCTTCAGCACCACCTTCTGGAGCGACTTCTCCATCGCCGATGCTTTCGGAAAGGATGCGGTCCGCGACACGTTCAATCGCGCCTTTGGAGAGTGGAAGTCGGATTTCCGTTACCTCACCGACCTCGTCATGGTGTTGAATCATAAGATTTTCCAGCACTATGACGGCAACCGTGAACTGTCGAAGCTCTACGACTCACTGTGGAGGATCGCGGACGGCTATGCGATGGAGAATCTCACCGGTAAAGAGCTGGAGTATTTCTTCCGCGTCACCGACTAGTCCCACCAATGGTCGGGGCGGCGACTCGCCCCGACCCACCAACTTCACCAACATGCGATGAAAGGCATATCATCATGAGCATCAACCGCGTCAACATCACCGGCAACCTCACCCGCGACCCGGAGCTTCGCGTCACCGGGGGAGGCACGCAGGTACTCTCCTTCGGCGTCGCCGTGAACGACCGCCGTCGCAACTCCCAGACCGGTGAGTGGGAGGACTACCCCAACTTCGTGGACTGCACCATGTTCGGCACCCGCGCCGAGGCGGTGAGCCGCTTCCTCGCCAAGGGCAACAAGGTCGCGATCGAGGGCAAGCTGCGCTACAGCTCCTGGGAGAAGGACGGTCAGCGCCGCTCCAAGCTCGAGGTCATCGTGGACGAGATCGAGTTCATGAGCCAGCGTCAGGGCGGCAGCGCCCCCGCCGCAGCCCCGGCCCCCGCGCCCTTGCCGGCGCCTGCCGCCGTCCCGCCGGCGGTTGACCTGTACGACGAGGATATCCCGTTCTAGCAAGGAGATCCCGATTAAGCCCGCCCCAGCCCGGCGGGCTTTTTCATCCCCCGGCTGCCGCCCAGGGGGAGCGCTCCGGTGCCGCCTCCCCCTGGACCCCCACGGGCCCTCTCCCGTCGCTCGCGTTTCACTCCCTTCCGACAGCCTGGGGCCACACACGGGGCCCCTACGGCCGTCGAAAGCGCGCAAAACGCTCGCCCCTCGCAGGGGGACGGATGCGGCCCGTCCCCCTGCCACCCCCTCGGCCGCCGGCTGCGCCGGTGCGGACGCTGCCGGGCAAGACGCGGCCACCGCCGTCGGCCCGCGCGGGGCGCGGCCGCGCGCCAGGGCGTCAACCCGACCGCGCACGCTCCGTCGCCACGGGGGGCGCGTCCCGTCAAGGGCCCGCACGGAACCCCGCACAAGCCCCCGCGCGGGGCGCGGGGCCTGGTGGAGGTTGCCGTGCAGACCCCTGACGGGCCGCGCCCTCCCGCGGCGGCTTTCGCCAGAGCAAAAGCGACGCGCGGCGGGGTCGCGAGGTGCACACGCAAGGGGCGGTGCCGACGCCGTGCGGTTAGGAGGTCCGATCATGGACAAGAAGGAGACTGCCAAGGCCTACGATGAGGAAGCCGTCGACAGGGCGATCGAGGGCATGGGCATGTGGTGCGCGCTGCACAAGGGCGAGTTCCTCGATAAGGCATGGGCTTCTTTTGGAGCAGTCTGTGGCGACGAGGTCGACTTTGACGGTTGCGAGGGGATTGCTCAGGCAGTGCTCAACTATGCCTTCACCGAGTGGATCATGTTCGACAGCATGGTGTTCGGTCGTGGGTGCATCGATGAGTACCTCGACCGTGTCGAGGGCGTCTCTAATAAGAACAAGGCGATTCTCAGTGAGATTAAGGGCACTGCGAGGTACGGGTTTTTCCGCTACGACGGTCTTTTCGATGACGGTTCCGGCGACAAGGGGATTGTCGTCTCCGATGTCCTCGAAGGGGGCAGCTTCAAGGTCTACAGCGCCTATCTGCACGGTTTGGCTATCGAGCGCTCCTTTGAACCCGGAACCGGACTGTCGGCGAGGTTTGCGATTCTGGACGGGCGCGCATATTATGTCGGTCAGTTCCCAGCGCACGACAAGGCACCGATCGATGAGAGCGAGACCCTGAACCTGTACCGCAAGTGTTTGGAGATCGGCTATCCGTTCATCGTCGCAATGGCAGCGAGCACACTCGCCCCTAACGGCATGTTCAGCGGCAGCATGGTTGCCCGAGTAACGGAGTCCGCCGCATAGGGGGCAAACCAATGGCAGGGCTGTTCGCAGACCTGCCCCAAGTCGCTTTCAGTCCAGTGGAAAGCGAGGTGAGATCGAAAAGAAAAGCGAGCCGCATTTTGGGGAGGCGGCTCGCAGTCAAGCCCACGAAAACCATAGCGTAGAAAGGAATATCATGGGATTTATCGACTATATGATTTTAAGCGAGCGATTTCAAGGCATTCGGCGCGATTGCGTAAGGCCGACACTGGTGGATGTCGCGATCTTGATTAAAAGCCTTGCACCCATCGCGTTGGCCTACCTCTTTGAAATCAGGCTGCTGATCGCCTTCGCTTACCCGATCTGTTGCGCCCTCTTTCTCTATTTCTATCTCAAGCGAGAAGAAGAAGTCCTGTCGGTGGTATTTGACGAATCGCAAGACAGATACCCCGCACACCCAATGGGGCGATAGGGTCGGATTTACATCAGGGGCGGCTCCCAGCTGGGAGCCGCCCCCTTTTTCTCCCGGCTGCCGCCCAGGGGGAGAGCTCCGCGCCGCCTCCCCCTGGACCCCCACGGGCCATTCCCCGGGGCTCGCGTTGCACTCCCTTCCGACAGCCTGGGGCCACACACGGGGCCCCTACGGCCGTCGAAAGCGCGCACAACGCTCGCCCCTCGCAGGGGGACGGATGCGGCCCGTCCCCCTGCGACCCCCTCGGCCGCCGGCTGCGCCGGTGCGACCGCCCGCGGCGGCTTTCGCCAGAGCTAAAGCGACGCGCGGCGGGGTCGCGAGGGGCACACGCAAGGGGCGGTGCCGACGCCGTGCGGTTAGGAGGAGCCAGATGGGCTACTACGCATCCGGTATCGGTGAAATAAGGTTTCCGTCCAAGAAAGACCTCGAAGCCGTCATCGAAGAGCTGAAGAAGATTCCCGCTAGCAATAGTTTTGGCGGGATCGAGGAGGATTACCCCGACCATGAGTCATTCGATTTCTGCAAGGTGATGTCTGAACTCGGGTTTGTCACGACTCGTTCCAAGGACGATTTCTATCCTTATTCCTTCGCGATCGAGTACGAATGGGGCAAAATCGGGTCCTGGACGGACGAGCCGTTCAAGGCGATCGGCCCCCATTGCGTCAAGAGCCATTTCAAGTGGAGTGGCGAGGACGGTGAGGCGTGGCTTGAGTCCGAGCTTCATACCGAGAAGGACATGCTCGTCGCCAGCTTCCCGGATGGTGGCGTTGAGTGCTCGAACGGCAGCATGTTCATCAACCTGACCTATGCGAACCAGAGTTTCCAGCTGTTCATCAACGTCAATGACTGGGGTGTCCCCACAGCCCAGATCACTCGAAACAAGCTGCCTAATCTCTAGAACCGTCAATGGCGAGGGCCTCCGGGTCCTCGCCCCACTCCAAAGGAGATAACCATGAAGAACATCGACGAGAAGATCAAGAAGATCGTTGCCCTAATCGACGGCGCCGCGACCGAAGGCGAAGCGCGTGCCGCCTCGTTGGCGCTCCAGAGGCTCCTCGTTTCGAACAACCTCAAGTTGGAGGACATCAATCTGGATGATTCACCGGCAGAAGTCGGCGAGGAGGCCTGCGATCTCGGTCGTCGAATTCCCGAGTGGAAGAAAACCCTTGCACTTGTTGTTGCAGCGAACTACAGGTGCAGGGCCTACACGTCATATAGCAACAATGGAAGGACTGTCGTTTTCGTTGGCGAGGGCGAGGATTCAGTTGTCGCCTCGTGCTGTTTTAGGGCGAGCGCCAATGCGGCCGAGAACTGCTTCAGGACCTATTGCGCGCGAATGAAGGCCCTGGGGTACGGGAATGTCTCACGCCAGAAGGGCGTAAAGGGGACGTGGATGCTTGGCTTCATCTCCGGCCTCAAGCGAGCCTATGCGGAGCAGGTCAGCAATGACGAGTCCATGGCGCTCGCGATCGTCGTCCCCGAATCCGTCAACCGTCACATGGATGGGATCGGCTTGAGGACGACCAAGATTAAAGTCAGGACTACTAGCGATCCTTATGTCAAAGCCGACGGCTATGAATCCGGTTATGGGTTCGGCAGAGGCGACAGAGTGACCGCCGCATCGGCATAAGACGAAACGCCGGGGCCGCCAAAAGACGGCCCCGGCGTTTTTCTATTTAACTCGATCTAACGGGCAATGGGGCTCCGGTATCGAATGGGAAACCATTTATCACCGGGCCCCATTGCCCGTTAGATCTTTTGACAAGCTGCTGAAATACGGAATAGGTGAATACATGGACAACGGGAAAAGCGAACTATAGAACTACGTAATAACGACAAGATGCAATAACGCAAAAGCAGCAAACCGTAACATGCGAACCACGAAACTACGGAATAGCAGAACTATTGAACATCATACCGTTCGGTCCTGAATTTTGTCCGCAAGAGTCGTACGCTGCCGTACAAAACTGCGTTTTGCCCGGTAGCGTACCGCCGCCGAAGGCGGCGCTTGTTAGGGCTCTGCCCTAAAACCCGGCGCCTTCGGCGTTACGAAGTTACGTTCTTACACTATTGCATTATGTCGTAGATACACTGTGACGTAGTTGCGTTTTTATGTTGTTACGTAACCGCGCAGTTCCGTTATTCAGCCCTTACGTAGTTCTGTTGTTCGCTTTTTACGATAAAGAGTTATTAGCCAATATCTTCTTTTCGTTGATTTGGAAGGGTCGTCGTTCGTCAATCAGTTATGAGCACGGCATATTCGGTCTCGCATTCGCGGGGCATCGCACAGTGCCGGACAGATGGGCTGAACTCCGACCCTGTCGTTATTCGCCTCATTACTTGTCAGCCAAATTGTGGCCATCAGGCTAACGAGACACACTTGGTCAGTTTGATTCAAGGCCTAGTCCCCCCCTTCGGATCGTTCAGGCGGGAGCGCGGGGTCGCTGGTGGCTGTTTTTGCCGATGGACATTATCTAGGGTGTGTCGGCAGGTTCGACTAGATTCCCATTCTTTGAATGTTCAATAGTATCGTTATGTTGCAGCTGCAATGTTGCGTAGTTCCGATATTTCGTAGTTACGTTATTCAGCTATGTCACAGTTCGGTTATTCAGCTTTTTCATTATTCACTATCTCGGTATGTACGAAACAATGCGTCGTAATTGAACCAAATGGGATGTCCGTAATCGACTCCAGCCATCCATCTTGCCTTGAGCTCTCAACCAAGACGTGACCCACAAGATAATCGAGAAGCGATCGGATGGATTCCGATTGAAAGATCGGTTTCGCTGCGCTATTAGGGCGAGGACATTGAATTGCGGTGACCGCTTTAGATGAAGGGCGCTGTTAAACGTCGAACTGGGCTGTGGCAAGCGCCCCCCCACCTTCCGTATTTTGATTTTCCCTCTATTACGTTGTTGCGTAGTTACGTAGTCGCGTTATTACGCTATTGCACTGTTCAGCAAATCATCTTTTACGCTGTTCACTATTCCAGTTTGTGCGTAATTCAGCAATGTCGTAGTTCGGCAATACCACAGCTATTCACCTGCAAAAACATTGGCACCGCATGTCACCAAACTGTACGGCACGGTACGTGTCGCTGCTCTACGCTAGTTAAAGCATGAGTTAGGAGACGGCGCATGGGTGAAACGTCCCGTGAGAAAAAGCCAAAAAGGGCGCGTATAGAAGCCAGGAGCACCGTTGAGGAAGCGGAAGCCATTCGTGCATTGGCAAACAGCCTCAACATGAGCGTCACTGAGTACATTCTGTACAAGGCGCTCTACGAGACTAATGCCTCATCAGGATCAACCCTAAGGGATATCTGGGACGAGCTATTTACGATTTCGGCGCAACTGTCTGAGCTCAATTTAAACGCAAAGGCGATAGCGGGACAGTCACGCGCTGCCGAAGCGAGAAGGGTGTCTATGGCCATATTCTCGGCAATCGATACCGTCGAGCCATGTCTGATTGATGTCTGCGAGCGTCTATCGCGTGCAATCGAGGCTGAATATCCGACTGAAAGGAGACGTAATGCCCTTTCTTAAGACGCTCTCGGGTGGTGAAGGCAGCTGTAAACAGGTCGATGACTACTTGTCATTTGGGCATCGAAGCGCTGAGGACCACGAAGAGAGAATGGAAAAATATCTTGCCGGAGATAAGTCTGCCTCGCGCTCCATGGCGTTCGGGCACTCTCCAGGTCTGCCCGATACCCCTTACGGATGGCATAAGGTAATGGATGCGACTAGAAAGAGGTTCGGAAAAGACAAACCTCCTGAGTGGTTTGAGAACAAGAGGCGGTCGAACCCTGACTTGGTCTGGAGGAACTACTATCAGTGGGTTTTATCGCCGGACCCCAGGGATCGCGCGTCGGCAGAGGAGGTTGGCCAGCTCGCCCAGGAATGGTGTGAGAGGGTTTGGCCTGCCGATCGGGGCTGGCAGTGGATCTGGTCTGTCCATGACGACAACGCAAGTGGTGTTATGCACGCGCACGTCATCCTTAATGCGGTGAACGCGAACAGCGGATTGAAGGTTCAAATTACGCCCGAGGACAGCGATTCCATGGCGCGCGTCGCACAAGAGATTGCCGGTGAACATGGCATGGGGATGTTGCCGGACCTGTCTGAACGCCGCAAGGCAATACGTGAAGGACGAAGGAAACCAACGGCTCAGTCAGTTCGCATGAGTGAGGCTGAGCGCTCACTTAGGCGCCGTGGAGGCCGAAGCTGGGTTGCGGAAATCAGAGACGCCATAGATAGGTCAATCGCAAACAGCTCCAACTGGGATGAGTTCGTAGAGAGGTTCGAGGCCGATGGCTTTACGGTCGAATGGAGCCGCAGGGGTATCGGCTATAGGCACCCCGATAGCGGCGGGCACGACAAGAAGGTACTTGCGTCTTCACTCGGTTTAAATTACGACGAGTTCGGCATTCGTGCCCGGCTGGGAATACCCGTCGATGTTGTAGCCGGGGATATCGAATCGAGAATCTCCAGTCGCAAACTGAGCGAGGCGAAAACAAAGAGCATTGGCTACACTCCGCAGAATAAAGGTTTTGACAATGCTCTTAAGTGGAGGATTGCATCTAAGTCGAAGCGTGCCGGCATCGGCGCAATTAGTGCCGGAGTCAAAGCCCTGTCCGTTATTTCCGCAAATGGGTTCAGCTCCGTCACGGAGGTCGAGGATGCCTTCAGATCTCAGATGATCAAGGTCGAGGCTATGGAGCACGAGGTCCATGAGATCGAGTCGTCGATATCTATTGCAGAGGAGGTTCTTGAGCGTTCTGAAAAGATCTCGTCTGCCAGGGCGAGACTTGCCGAGCTGGAGTCGTCCTTATCTTTTACGCCGGCAGACAGGAAAGAGAGAAACGCTCTTTTATCCCAAATTGATACCGATACCGCTTTCTGCAGCGCGGCATTATCAAAGATATCTGCCGGCGCGTCAGGGGCTGAACGCTATGCCGTAGAAGCGAGTTTGACCCTAGACGGGCTGAGAAATAGGCTGGGTGAGCTCTCCGTGTCGCTTGATGGGGCGCGAGCTGACGCCGAGTCGCTAAATGAGTCTCTCGTGGCAATCGAGGGTTTTATCGGAGCTAGGACCGTGAGGGACCTAAGGGGAGCCCCCTCGGTCGGTGAGTTTCTGAGAAGGTCAAACAGCCGGAGACTCAACGTGCCGACTTCAATTCAGACAAGAGACTCAATTGCAGTCGCGGCAGCATTGGAGTCAGCCGCCTCAAGGCGCACTCTTCAGGAGGGCAGTGATCGTATCGAGAACATCGAGAGGGCAGTGAAAGCGCAAGTGTCCTCCGTTTACGTCCGTCCCGAAGTCGGAACGGTTTCCGAGAGAAAGAACACGGTTTAAAGATGAATACTTCTTCATTGAGGATTTACTACGAGACGGGATGTATCGACGAGGTGCATATGCCAGATCCGTCTTTTGAATCAGGTGTCTCACTCCAGCGCGAGTATCTCGATATTTCCAACCCCGACAACGGCATATTTCTTGATAGGAGTTATAAGATGCCCGGGGGCGATAATGACGAGTATCGCGAGCTGTGCGACAGGATGCTTGTCGTGAGCTCGGACGACCTAGCGAGGGCCCTTCTCGTCGAGTCCCATGGTCTTGCCCTCCTCACGCGCGACCCTCTGTCTGATTTCGATTGCGGTCTATCTATCACGCTGCCAGATCGCCTGGGCTTCAACGATGACGCCTGCCTGATGAACGAGGATTGGTATTTCGACAACATTCAGAAGCTCATCGAAAAGGTAATTGCCATGGGCCCTGCCGCGCACGCCGCGCTCGTCAACGGATTGGCGGCAGGCGTGGAGGGGCTTACCGTTGAGGAGGGCTGGAGCAATGTCACCCGATGAGCTTGTTCTCAGGGACTACCAGCAGGAGTGCGTGGATATCTGCGATTCTCTCGGGAGCGGATCGCATCTCGTGCAGATGGCCACAGGGCTCGGTAAAACCGTGACTTTCAGCAAAATCGCAAGGAAGGGCAGGGTTCTGCTTCTCTCCCATCGCGAGGAGCTTGTGACCCAGCCAGTTAAATACTACAGCTGCCCGGTCGGCATAGAAAAGGCCGAGCGCCACTCGCATGGCGAGGAGGTCGTCTCGGCTTCGGTCCAGACGCTCGTAAATCGACTCCAAAAGGAGTTTAAACCCGGCGACTTCGACATGGTTATCACCGATGAGGCTCACCATGCCCTGGCACCGTCCTATCGAAAGATCTACGACTATCTGAGGCCTCGCCTCCACATCGGGTTTACCGCGACGCCGAGAAGGGGAGACGACCGAGGGCTCGGAGCGGTTTTCGACGATATCGTTTTTCAGAAAGACCTGCGTTGGGGAATCGCCAACGGCTATCTTTGTGATATTGACTGCCGCAGGACCATCGTGGACTGGTCGACGAAGGGTGTGCGCACCGGAATGGGCGATTTCCGAGTGAGTGAACTCGCGAAGCGCGTTGACCGCCCAGAGACGAATCGACAGGTCGCGGCTGCATACGATGGGCTCCATATAGGCCAGACGCTCGTATTTGCATCGAGCGTTCACCATGCCTATTCATTGGCTGAGCTCATTCCCGGATCCGTGGTGGTCGATGGAAACACGCCGGCGGATGAACGCCGGCAGATCATCGATGCATTTACGGCGCGGGAGATTCCATGCCTCATCAACTACGGGGTATTTACCGAGGGCACTGATATGCCTCTTATCGAGACCGTATTGCTGGCCCGACCGACGAAGAACCCATCCCTCTACACACAGATGGTCGGGCGAGGGCTGAGACTCTACACCGATCCTGTCACCGGCTATCAAAAGAAGTCCCTTCGGCTTATCGACTGTCTGGGCGTCTCGGATGACAAGAGTATATGCACGCCGCCAACGCTGTTCGGACTCAACGAAAGGGATTTTCCCGATAGGGTCGGCAAGAAGCAGCTCGATGGCTCGCTTCTCGATTTGGGAAGAAGGATCGAGGGGGTGGAAGATTGTCCCTCCGGTTGGGTTCTCTCGTCGCGCAAGGTCAACGTGCTTTCTTCGACGGGGTCCATCGCATGGGTTATCCACTACAACGGCGATCGCAATATCGCCGGTCCCGGCGCGTCCGATAGAGGGTGGCAGGTCACGCTATATAAACCGGATCTTCTCGATTGCTGCACCGCGGACCTTATGAAGCTGGGGGAGACCCAGCGAAGGTATTACAGGTCGCTTGACGTTGCCGAACAGGACATTCTCCTTTGGCTCGAGTCAAACTATGAGACCTCGCATGATAGAGCTCTTTGGGACCGCGAACGCGCGGCAAAATGGGCCGAAGATCCCGCCTCGGAACCACAGCTGACTTTTATACGGAGGCTCTTGGGCGACTCTGCAGGCGACCTGGATTTCGATAACCTTACCAAAAGGGATGCAACGATTGTCATAGAGTGTGCCAAGAGGCGTGTCCATGAGAAGAATCTCAAGAAATACGGGGCCTGTCCGCTCTGTGGCAGCGCATTGAAGCTATCTAAATCCGGAAAATCCATCGTCTGTGAGTCTAACAGCTGGGAGTATAGAGACGGATCGTTCGTACTTGCGTCCGGTTGCGGTTTCCAGGTCAAGCGTTTCCGCGGAGATGAGGAATATTCGTCTGAAAGAGCCATGGGGTGGCCGGGCGTTAAGGAGCATATTAAGGAGAAGAAGGGATGATTCCCCTTATAGGTCCATTCAGCGAGTTTGCGAAAAGGCGCTTCGATCGAAAATGTGAACGCGCCGCATTGAGCGTTAAACACTCTGTCGCCATAAAGATGGCGGTAGGCGTTCTCGTGACTTCCGTGCTTATCTTCATATGCCTAGGCGCGGAAGTTGTAAGGGAGACTGTGATTACAAATACGGCTGAGCAGAAGGCGCAGTCAGAAGACGGTGGACAGTCTCTTGCAGATGAGAACCCGGACTATGCCGGCTGGCTCACCGTTGAAGGAACCTCGATCTCGACCCCTGTTGTCTCATGCCGGCAAGGTGACCCGAAGGGCTTCTATCTCAATCACGGTTTCGATCGCACACCATCTTTCTCCGGTTGTCCGTACATTGCAGAGGGGTCGTCGCCAGAAAGCTCGAACATGCTTGTCTACGGCCACAACATGGGAATCGGATCTCTGGCGTTTAGTGCACTCCAGAATTGCTATCGAAAGGACTGTTTTTCAAGTATCGGTACTGTGACCTTCAAAGAAAAGGATGGCAAAGCCTCTTGCTATACGCCCCTATACGGCTTAAGGGTGCCGATGAGCTATGACTTGCTGCTCAGGTTTGATTTTGCTGGGGAATCAGATTTCGACGCCTGGCTCAATTCACTGGCCGAGTGCGCTAATGCGAAGTCGAGCTATGCCAGCTCTGAATCTGTTATCACGTTGGTGACATGCTCTTCTGCGATCGGCGGGAGTCGTTACCGTAGCGTTTTAATTTGCGAAAGAATGTCTTAAAGACGATGGCGGCTGAGCGCGACACAACCGTGGCCACCTTGATCCACGAATGGATTGAACGCAAGCAGTCCGAGAAAACTGAATTGGGGGGAAACCCAATGAATAAGCAGCACAAAGGATCTTCGTGGAGCCGTTCAGGGGCGTTTCGATGAAGTGCCTTGATGCCTACCTTGCCTGGTTCAAGCGGTGCCGGACCTTCATGGTGATTGACTCCCGCACTGCGGAGCCGCACGCCCGCCCGTCAGCTCGCCAACGGTACATGCTCGACCTCATCCGCGACATGTTCAACGTCCTACCGCACTATATGGACTACTGGGTCTCGCGGGCGGTATAGTCCGCTAAAATGGTGGCACCGTGGTATACAAGAGAGATAGGAGCCGCCATGCCGTCGAACATACCAGCAACCACCATCAGGATAGAGCCGGAGGTGAAGAGGGAGGCATCCGCCATCCTCGACGAGCTCGGTCTCTCCATGTCCACCGCGATGAATATGTTCCTCCGCGCGGTGATCCGCGAGGGTGGCATGCCGTTTGAGATGAAAGTTACACATAGGGTTGATGAAAGCGAGCAAGTAAATGACTGAGCTATACTCGCTCACATGCCCCATTCGAGGCAAACTGAAAAATAGCGGAAGAAGCAAAGATGGACTGACGCCTAATGAGGAATATCAACGTGTGAGGGCCATCAAATACCTAATAGCCTTTGGATACCCAAAGGCTAACTTTAGAATCGAAGTTGTCCAAAAACGCTTCGGTAACAATGGCCGGAATTCCTTCAGATGTGATTTCGTCGTTCTCGATGTTCGCGCCTGCGATGTGTCAAACGATGTCGACGAAGTCTTGAAGCATGCCGTTCTTCTTTGTGAAGTTAAAAGAGATAGCAGCAAAGAGTCTTGGGTTAAACAGACACAGGTTTCACCTATGCTCGATTTTGCAAAGCGCACTGATGCGGTCGGATTATTCTGGTCCAGCGACTCGGTCCGAGTGTTTTGGCATACATATTCAGGGAATAAAATCGAATCTCACGAGGCTTCTCTTTCTGCACTACCTAAATTCGGCAATAAAGTCCAAATCAAGCCGTTGACCTATTCCTCAATCGGACCGTGCCCCTCCTTGTTAAACGTCTTTGCAAAAATTGAAGACGTTCTTCATGGCGCGGGACTATCCAAAGAAAGGCGATATGAGGTAATTTTTCAACTGCTGCTAGCTAAAATTTTCGATGAGCACGCCTTTGAGACGCGGACAGACGATCCTTTGGAATTTCAGGACTTCAATGCCCTTGGAATTAGTGCCGAGACTGCATACGGGAATGTGTCATCTCTCGTAAAAAAGGCTGTCAATTTCTATCAGACCCACCTGCCGAATGAGATATCGGTCAAGTTGAACTTGGACAGCTCTACTCTTAGCGAAATCGTAGCAATTTTGGCACCATACAAAATCACCGCTTCTAACAGAGACGTAGTTCAGACGTTTTATATGAAATTTGCTAAAGATTTATACAAATGGGATATGGCGCAGTATTTTACGCCAACCAGGATCTCTGACTTTGTTGTCGAAATCATTAATCCCCAATTCGGTGAACTGACATGCGATCCCGCATGCGGATCTGCAGATTTCCTAGTCGGTACATTTAGATATGGAAAGCAATACAACCCAGGTTACGCTGATTCAGTGTTTGGGTTCGACAGCAGTTCAAATGCAGTCCAGGTCGCCGTATTGAACATGGTTTTAAATGGCGATGGCAAGTCAAATATCAAACAAATGGATTCGCTTATTTCGATATCGGAAATTTCTGGCAGATTCGACGTTGTTATATGCAATCCACCCTTTGGCGCAAAAATAGTGGAAAGAAGATCCGAGGTTCTTTCCAAATTCGACCTTGGGCATTCTATCAAGGTCGAAGATGGCCAACTTAAGATAGGGGAATTAGAAAGTAAGCAGGAGCTCGGTATTCTCTTTGCAGAGGCGTGTGTCCGGCTTTGCAGAAAAACGGGCGGCAGAATTGCTTTGATTCTCCCTAATGGATATTTAGGAAATACAAGCTCAAAGTTTCGAACATTCAGAGAGTGGCTACTGAGAAAAGTTAGCATCGCCGCAATTATCGCCCTTCCTCGCTTCGCATTTAAATCAAGCGGGGCCGATGTGAGTGCAAGCATCGTGTTTATGGATTCGCTTGAGCAAGAGGCCGAAAGCCTAAAGGACTTGGAGGACTCATCTATAGCTTTTCAGGTAATTGATAAGCTGGGTTGGTCTGCGGGCAACAAGCGGCAGGAGACTACCTACCTTCGTGATCAAAGTGACGGAGCACTGATGGTGGATGCTGAGGGAAACCTGATCGTTGACGCTGATTTTGAGAAGGTTCGCATGGGTGTCCTTAATTCGGCTGCGGCGCTTGATCATCCATGGCTTTTGACCGGTCGAAGAGATTGCTATACCGATGGAACCGGTTGGGCCATACCCCTTCATAGAATTTTGAACTCAGAAAGTCTTTCGCTTGATCCGAAATACTGGTGTGAGAAAAATCAACTCCATTTAAGGAGGATTCAGGAAAAAGATCACTACACGTTGGGTGATATAGCAGACGTTATTCAGGAGGGAATTTACGATAACGGCAAAAAGCTGAAGATCAAATCTTCTGAAAAATACAACTATATCGATATTTCGCACATTTCAAATGGCTCTTTTTGGCCAAGCGCTCTAATGGGTTGGCAACTGCCCTCGAGAGCCAAGCATCTTGCTCGTCCTAAAGATATTTTTGTTGGAGGCATTTGGTCATCTGTGGATAAATGGTTTATTGTCCCGGATTCATTGAAAAATGGAATCGTCACGAACGGTTGCAAGAGAATCAGAATGAAGGTTGGATCTGAAGAGTGTTTGACTGACCTTGTAGCCTATCTAACAACGGAAAGCTGGAACAGCCAAATGCGTGGACTTGCTACGGGGTCAGATGGGCTTGCGGAGATTCCCGATAACGCACTTCTGAATATCAAGATTCCTAAGCTATCAGATAAATCTAGAAAAAAACTCCAGCCTTACATCAACCGTCTCATAAAGGGAACGTCTACACTTGCAGACGAAGTGGCCAAGTTGAATGACACGCCTATGCTGGGTCAGCTGGACATTGAGCCAAGATACAGCCACATAAACCTAGTCTAGTTTCCCAATAACGTATATTTGAACTGTGAATACGACATACTATTTATAGCCCAGCAAAGCCAGTCCATATCCATGTACGTATCAATATGGACTGGCTTCAATTCATGGAATAACGACTTCGACCTTCAAAGTCACCTATGCCAATCTTTGTCTAACAGAGCCTAAATCTTTGCGTCTGCTCTTAGCCCCGAGTCTCAGCTACGGTCCGGGTATAGCGCCTCTACAATGCGCATATTCGTCTGGCCGCTAAATCGTAATTTATACGCCATGGGGTTTTAGCCCCTCACTCATGAGCACGCCAGCTGCTCAACCCCTATCTTCGAGAGGCCGTAAGTCTGCCTGGATCTTAGCGGCCGACGGAGTGGAAGGGTCGATTGAACGCTTTCCTTCCTCAAGAGTCTCAGGAGTGTGTTGGATGAGATAGTCAGCCCCCATCTCGTGCATCCTGGCGTCAAAAGAAGATTGGCACTTCCGAAGAACCTCATCAAAGAGGCGGAAGTCGCCCTGAGTCTGCGCGATCTCCATCCAGCTCTTGTATGCGTCCGCATTGCCTTCGTCAATGACGATAAGGTCGACTCCGTTTTCGATGCACTGCTTCATCATAATGAGGCGCCCGATTCGTCCGTTACCGTCTTGGAACGGATGCAGATGCTCGAACCTTGCGTGGAAACGGGAGATCGCCTCAAAGTCCTTTGGGCAGCCATCCCATTCGGCGAGCAGCTGCGGTATGGCGGTCGGTATTTCGCTCGGGAGGGCGACCTGTACCGAACTGTTTCTGATACGGTTGGGAATGTATTTGAAATGCCCGCTTTCCCCATTGCCCGCCATGGTCGTTCCCTTGTGAAGGATCGTCTCGAATTCAATAAGGAGTTCCGGTGTCAGCTCGACCCCGAGTGTGTCGACCATCCGGTCAAACATCTTGAAGGAATTCTTGGTTTCAATGATGTCGTCAAAGTCGTGGTCTCCGGTCACTCTATTCGTTGCATAGAAGGTGTCGATCTGATTGAGCGTGAAGGTAGATCCTTCGATCTTATTCGACTGGTAGAGGTACTCCGGAAGGATGACCTCATAGGCGGAGTTCGGCGCAGCCTTGAGCGTCTGCATCTTGTTTGAGGAGATAATCATTACTCATCCTTCGATATCAAGTGCTTACCTACTTTATATACTAGGATCTTTGCATGCCCGACAATAGCTTTGCAATTCCCCAGCAGGACACGCGCCTCCAAATGCCCTACAACGGCCGTAAAAGAGGTGCCCCTTACCGGAAGAAGGCCAAAGATTCTTGTTTTTGCGCCCGTCATGGGGTATAAGTGGTTTAAGGTGATCAGCACCGTCAATGCGCCGCTATGAAAGGCGCCCATCAGTCCGCGATAGGGATTTAAGGAGACGGTGCCATGCCGAATGAATCATTCCGCTACTCAAAGCAAATATCAGACCAGGGTCGAGAACGCTCTGTCGAAGTGCGCCGCGAACGCGCAGCCCTTAAGGAGCGCCTCAAGGCGGGGGAGATCGGTCCAGTCGACGTCCTCAACGATGAGGGTAGCGTCGCAGCTAAAATCAGAATGTTCGCGTTCCTCAAGAATTGCCCCGGTGTAGGGGCGGTTGGTGCGAGGACGCTACTCCGCGCGCTGGGGCTGTCCGAGACCAAGACGATCCGCTCCCTGGGGCCCGTACAGAAGGCGCGCATAGTGACTGCACTGGAGATGGTCCGCGCCGGCGTCCGGGTCGACCGCGTGGCCGAGATCATCATGTCCGAACGGTAAAATACAATCCGATAGGGGATTAGAGAAAGGTAGCATCATGGATGAGAACAACCTCAACAATTACGACGGCCAGGGCCCGAACCTTGTACCCGATGGAGGCGATGGCAACAAGTTGCCCCTGAAGCGCAAGGTTGCCATCGGCGCGGCCGTCGCTCTCGTCGTCGCGGGGCTCGGGCTCGGGGGCGCATGGGCGACCGGCGTCTTCGCCCCGGAGTCCGAGATCACCAAGATCGAGGCCGATAGCGACGGCGGCAAGAAGCAGGTGTCCGAGAAGACCGACCAAACCGTCGACTGGGCCGTCAAGATCGAGGCCGAAGGCGTAACGGCCGAGTCCTCGCCCCTCATCACCCGCTACGTCTGCACCGACGGCGACGACAAGGGCAGCGAGTTCTACCATGCCACATCTGCCTCCGACGCCATCGAGGGCAAGGACAGCGTGCGCCTCACCGAGGGCACCTGGGAGATCTCCGCGATCCCCATCATCAACCCCGACGGCTCCATCACCACCCCCGCAGGCGGCGGCGAGCAGGCCGTCTCGGGCGACCAGAAGGGCTCCGGCTCCACCGAGTTCACCGGCGAGACCAAGCCCGCCGGGGACGTCACCCAGGACGACATCGACAAGGTCCTCGACAAGGTGAACGATGCCGTCTCCAAGGGCGACAGCACGCTCACGGGGGATGCCGGCAAGGACGTGGTGAACAAGGTCACGGACAACGCGTCGAAGGCCCCCGCCGCCGACAAGGAGAAGGTAGAGGAGAAGAAGGACGCCGCCGCCGACAGCGCCGCGAAGGCCGAGGAAAAGAAGGCTGATACGGCAAAGCCGTCCACGGGCTCCGGCTCCGCGCCGTCAAAATCCGACTCCAAGCCCTCTTCCGGCTCCTCCAGCAAGCCGTCCCATGAGCATACGTGGCAGGCGCAGTACCGCAACGACCCCGTATACGAGACTCGTACTCGAACTGTTGTAGACCAGGACGCATGGGATGAGCAGGTTCTAAGTGGCTCGCATGCTGTTTGCTCAGATGGTTCTGTTTTCTACGACAATGCCGCTCTTGCTGCTTATTGCAAGAAAATGGCAATGGCTGGGACGCCCGTTTCGTACTACACCGTGGATGATTACACAACCGTTCATCATGAAGCGGTGACGCATCAGGAGACGTATCAGGTGCAGACTGGAACCAAGCAGGTCCTTACCGGCTACCGGTGTTCCGGATGCGGCGCCACGAAATAGCCCCAAAGCGGAATAGATAGACTGGCTTTATGGAACCTGGTCTGAATTTGTTCTATGCAATATCGCTATTCGGTCGATTTTACTTTGCCCTGCTCCTGATAATCCGGCCGATGTACTTCGGGAAGAGCACATGTCTTTATAGGGGAGTCGGGCTGTTCGTGCTGCTTGGTGCGCTCCTGCGCCTGGCTCGCGATATCCTGTTACACCTTGTCGGCCTGATGTGAGCTTTGCCGCCTATCCCAAGGGTGAACACATGGAAATGGGATATCAAGGCGGCAACAGCGCATCTAAACGAAAGGCTTTTGGGTACTATGATTATGCAATAGTATGTCATTATCATATTGAGAGGTGATGTATATGGCACTGATACAGCTGAATGTCCCCGATGAGGTGAAGGATCGAGCGGACAGGGCTTTCGCCAGGAGCGGTCTCACGACGCCGTATGCGATGCGCATTATGGTCAACCAGGTTGCTCAGACCGGCAGGACGCCTTTCGACGGCCTGTTCTCATCGCCATCCGGCCGCCTCTACTCGGAGGAAGTGCGCGTGGCGATGCTTCGTGCCGAGGCCCAGGAGTACGGTTTGATTGAGGACGATTCCGGGGAGGACCCGCTCGAGATACCGGCAGACATACTTGCGGAGATGGGCATCGAGCCCGAGGAGGTCGGACAGTGAACCGCTACGAGGTCAAGGTTCCCGCCTCCTTTTGGAAAACGCTCGTCGTGCTGAAGCCGAAATACTCCCATGCCGAATACGTGGAAGTCGTCAACGCGGTCAAGGGATGTATTGACGAACTCGGTCGCACCGGCATGATAGAGGAAAGCGGATGGGACGACCACGTTCTCGTCCATCCGCCCTATTCTGACGGCAAACACCGTGAGGCCCATACCTACGACGACGATGTCCTGGTCGTGTATTTTATCCGTGAGAGAAACCGCCGAATCCGCATGGTCGGCGTATTCGACCACGAGAATATCCCGCATTCATAGTCGCATCCCATTCGAGCCGCATAACAAACTCCCTTATAACCCGACGGCCCCTTTCAAAAGCAGAAGGGCCCCGCTCGTGCGAGCGGGGCCCTTCTGCAATATAGCGATTGAGCCTTAGTTCTTGCGCTTGCGGAAGACCAGGACGATACCGGCGATGCAGGCCGCCACTCCGGCGGCGATCGCCGCATAGAGCACCCAGTTGCCGGTCTGCTCGAGGTTCTTGCCCTCGGGGGTGTTCTCGATATCGATGGTCTGGTCGGTGTCCTGGAGGTCGGTCTCCTTTGAGATCTCCTTGCCGTCAGTCTCGCGTTGCAGGCTCTCGAATACGACCGCCTGCTGCCCCGCGACGTCGGAGGCCTTGAACACCATGGGGACGTCCACGTCGAGGTCTGAGACGGCAGGGGTGAAGCGCACCTGTCCGTTGGCGATGACCTCGTAGGTACCCAGGGCGGAATCCTTGCCGGTCGACTCGGCATCGTTTGTCGTACCGGCGCCGTCGGCCTTGTCGCTCGACTCGGAGGGTACGAGCTTCACCTGACCGCCGCTCAGCTTCGTCACGATGTCGGCCGCGTCCTTCGTCGCGCCCGGCACAGTGAGCGTATAGGTCCCGTCTTCGTTCTTGGAGAGCTTGGCTCCCTTGGGGATGTTGACGAACGAACCGGTTCCGGTGACGTCGACGAGAGCCTTGGAGAGGTCGCTACTGGATTCTGCGCTATCGGAACCCTTCTGGACGCCGTTGCCGGTAAGGGTCGAGACGTCCTTCACGTCCGTGAGCGTGAGCTGCGTGCCGTCTGCCTTCTTGTTGATCGAGGCCGTGAGGGTGTAGCTCTGGCCGGGACGCAGGCCCTTGAGGTGGACGGTGTCGACGATTGCGACCTCGTCCTCGGGCTTCACGACCTTGCTGCCTTGGATCGTGGCCGCAGTGGTCTTGAGGCTCGGGTAGATCTCGACCGTCTGGTCCTTGTCGGTCGGGTCCTCGTGCGAGCCGATAAGGGTTCCGTCAACGAACAGCTTCTCGAAAACTACGGTCTTCGCGCCGCCGAGCGCGCTCGCATCGAAGGTAAAGGTCACGTCCTGAGAGCCGTCCTGGGCCTGCGGCGTGAACTTGGCCGAAGCGGTGATATCCTTGCCGTCCGCGCCCTTCAGCGCCTCTCCGGTCTCGGCGTCCATGAGGGTGCCCTGGAGTTCGTATTTGGTGCCTGGGACGAGGCCTGTGTACTTGACGGTGTCGACGATTGTGGCCTTGCCGTCAGCCGTGACTTCCTTATCGCCGTCGGCGCCATCGGCTGCCGACGTCTTGATCTCGGGCGGGATGACCTCGACGGTCTGCCCCTCGTCGGTCAGGTCCTCGTGGCGTGCGATCACGTTGCCGTCCGCCTCGAGCTTTTCGAACACGACGAGCTTCTTATTGGAAAGGGTCGAGGTGTCGACCGAGAACGTTACCTTGACCTTGCCCTCGGTGTCCTCGGGCTCGAAGGACGTGGACGCCGTGACGGGGTTTCCATCTGCGTCCGTCAGGGGCTCGCCCGTAGTCGAATCCATCAACGTGCCGGTCACGGTGTACTCGCGGCCCATGGCGAGATTCTTATAGGAAACCTCGTCCTCGACGGTCACGGCCTTGCCGACACCGATTGCCTTGTCGCCGTCGGACGCATCGGTCGCGGTCGTGCCGATCTCGACGGGCAGGAACTCGACCGTCTGGTCCTCGTCCTCGGGGTCCTCATGCGTTGCCTGGATCTTGCCGTCCAGGTAGAGGCGCTCGAAGACGACGGCCTTATGGCCCCCGAGAAGCGTGGCGTCGAACTTGAACTTGACCTTCTGCTTGCCGCTGGATGCCTTCGGGGTGAACTTGGCTGTGGCGGTGATCTCCTTGCCGGCCGTGTCCTTCAGGGCCTCTCCAGTCTCGGCGTCCATGAGGGTGCCCTTGAGTTCGTACTCGGTGCCCTTCTTAAGGCCCTTGTAGGAGACGGAGTCGACGATCTCGGCCTGGTTCGAGGCCAGGAGCTTATGGTCCCCGTCTGCCCCGTCGGTCGCGGTAGTGCCTATCTCGATGGGGTTGTCGTCAACCGTGCCGCGATCGATCGTGTAGGCGTCGCGGCTCACGGTCACCTCGAACTTGACGAGGTTAAGGCTGTCGTTCGCAGAGCAGCGGAGCTCCTCGAAGGTGTAGGTGTCATATGGCAGCGCGCCCTTCGCATCGTCTGCTGCGGTCTGGGCGTCCTTCGAGCCGGAGAACCACAGGCCGTTGTCAATCGAGAGCTTCGACTCGTCGACGGTGCCGTCGGCGTTCAGGGCAGCGTCGTTGCCGTTGGTGTTCTGGGTATGCGGGCAGGCGGATGCCTCGGTCGTAAGGATGCCGTTCACGTCGGTGATCGCGATGTGGCTCTCGCCCGTGGTCTTGGACGTGATCTTGAACGGGACACCGGCAAGGCCGGTCATATCCTCGCCGTGCACCTTGTTGAAGGCGATATCCCCGCGCTTCACCTGCTCGCGCACGGTGGGAGCGTCCTCGCTAGGCTCAACGAAGGTCGAGACGAATTCTGACGACGTGTTCGAGGTGATCTGCTGAAGGTGGACGGTGCTGTCGCTCAGCAGATAGCCGGCGGGGGCCTTCGTCTCCTGAATTGTTACCGTGCCAAGGGGCAAAGTGTACATTTTTCCATCGGCCGTCTGATAGAAAGAGTCGCCCGAACTTAAATAGATATCAGGGTTTTCACGGGCAGAAGAAAGACCCGTAAAACCGTCTTCATCGGTCTTAAGAACCCAGGTCCTCGTGGCCTTCTCGGGCAGGTTCTCCTGGGTGTAGAAGCCGTCGTAGTACTTGACGGTGAACTCCGCGCCAGCGAGCGTGCCGGCACCGAGCGGGGAGGCCTTGCCCGTCTCGGCATCGACCTTGGCTACCAGCATGTCGGCAGGGTCGTTCTGGGGCGCATCGGTGACGTTCACGGTCGCCGTCTGGCCGCCCGACACGTTCACCTTGTGGATCCCCTCATCAAGCGCATAGGACTTTCCCGCCTTGGTCTCCTTGACGTAGTAGGTGCCCGGTGCGATATCGATCACGTTTGAGTCGCCGGAGGCGTTGCAGGTGAGCGTGCCCACCTGCTGGGTGCAGCCCGAATCGGAGTAGACGCCGTAGGTCGCGCCGTCGAGCGAGTAGCACGGGTTGTTGCCGGAGATGCCGGGGTTGGAGCTCGCCTTCTTGAGCTTCAGCTTGCCCTTGTTGTGGAAGGTGATGAGGCACTGGGTGCCGGTACCGTAGTTGACGAGGTAGATCGTGTCCTTGAAGGACTGGGGCGCGGGTCCCGGCAGATACTTGTCCAGATTTGCAAGGAAAGTGCCCGCGTTGATATTGCCGTTATAGTAGAGGATGGTCCTGTAGCACCAGTTGCGGAACGCGGCCGTCGTGCCCTGCATGCCGTACTGGCTGGAGCTCTTCGAGAGGGCCGAGAGGGCGATGTGCTGGATAGCGAGCATCTTGCTGTAGTCCAGGGGCGTGCCGTCGTACCAGTTGAAGTTCCACAGGCCCTTTGCCTTCGCCTCCTCGAAACCAGGACCCGTGGGACCGTAGTAGAGGACCCTCGCCATCCCATCGGTGCGGTCAATCCGAGTCTGATCGCCGCCACCTCCCGTGTAGCATCTGGTCCAGTCGGTTTCAACGGGCAGCTGTGCGGTGGCCGTCGTGGCGTCGAGCGGGTGGCGCTTCATCGGGTCGAGGCAGATTGCCGGGGTACCCTCGGAGGTCGTCGAGTTGTACATGTAGAAGCCGCCGTAGTTCACGCGCTCGCCGCGCGTGATCGTCTCGGACGATGCGGCATATGCCGCGGTCGGCGCCGGCACGACTGAGAGCACCTGGCTCGCGATGAGCACCGCACCGGTACTGAGAACCGCACCTTTCTTGAGACGGGCGCCGATGCGGCGGAAGAGCTTGCCGGCGCACTCCTTCATCTTTCCTCCAGGTCGCATGACTGCTCCATTCTCTCGGTTACCGGAGAGGGGACGCGGGTTTCTGGCTGCGTTTACGGGCATGCGTCCCCATGGTCTAACGTACCGCCGGCATCGACGCTATGCCTGCCGATTTGGTGCCACGGGGTGACAGTTTTCGCCTACGGCGCTCATTAGACCTATCGTTTTCACGCTACCGTGGGAGGCGTCCCCGCTGCCCGCAAGGAACAAGTGTTCAGGTGAAATCGGGCCCGGTGAGATTGCTAGTGGTAAACTGGGTGCTACAGAATTCCGGTCGGGCTTTTGACGACACATGCTCAATGGCGCGCACGCGCCCTCGTCAACGATCAACCGGAGGCAAATATATGTTTGAAACTGATTGCAATGCGGGTGCCGATTCGTCTCGCCGCGAGATGACGGTCCGTCAATTCCTCGAGAGCGTTCCCGGGGTGGGGGAGCTGGTTGTCGTCACATGCGGCGGGTGGCCCACCTGCACTGTACATATCGACTGTGAGGACTATTTTCGTATGCCCGCCGATATCGCCCATCGGAAGGTGCTGAGTTCGAGCTTCGGATCGATCAAGGTCACGACCCGTGGACCGTTGCCCATGGACGTCCCCGTTCGCTTTGTCGATTGCTAAAAGCGGGCGCTGGCCAAATAGCCGCTTTTTGGAATCTGAGCATCGTGAAATAGGAGGACACAGGCCCATCATCGCTGAAATGCGACGAAAATCGTGCCCTGACGCCAGGTTTGCGACCGTTCGGGATGAACGGTCCCATCATTGTCTGAAGCTAAATCCGACGAGTGCGATGCGTCTTATGATCGGACTTGATCTCAGATCCGGTGTTTTCAACTGAATCGAGGCTGAATCTCAACGATTTTGTGGAAGGACCGACGAAGCCGGCGTCATCCTTGAAGTTAGGCCTCTCTATGCCCAATTTTCCAAGTAGGCTATCGGACAAAGAGCGGTCAGCGAGCATGGGCGCTATCGTGGAAGCAAAATCGACCTGCATAGCCTCGGCATAGGATATAAGGGGGG
>NZ_JBBNLP010000013.1:0-36086 GCF_040092425.1 Collinsella sp. CLA-ER-H3 | reverse complement strand
ATCGCGCCGAGAGTACTGCGGGGTCAGCCCGTGGGAGGCCAGGGCGCCGCTGACCGGTGGACGGCACCGAGCCGTACGCTTGAACTGAGAAGGGGGAGGCCTCGCGGCCTCCCCCTTTTTGCGTTTACGGGCTTTTGTCTCACATAGTAGCTGTGTTTTATAACCCTCGTTTGTCGCATCTTCTGTGAACGGGCTACAATAACTTAGTCTGTGCGATATGGAGGTGAACATGGCTGAAGCTGGTATCGGCGTTGATATCGTCGAGATTTCCCGCATGAAATCAATTCTTGAAAAGACGCCGTCGTTTGCTCGGCGTGTGTTTACCGAAGATGAGCGTGCGTATTGCGATGCATCATCGCGTCCCGCTGCTCACTATGCGAGCCGCTTTGCTTCGCGCGAGGCGGTGCTTAAAGCTCTCGGCACGGGTTTTAGTCAAGGCGTTGGTCGCAAGGATGTTTCGGTAACGCGTGATAAACTCGGCAAACCGAAGGCGCTGCTTTCGGGCCGTGCACTCGAGATCGCTCATGAGCTTGGTGTTGTTGAGGTCGCTCTTTCCATTACGCTTACAGGAGACTTGGCCGTTGCGAATGCCATCGCGATTACCGAAGATGCTCGGCCTAAGCCAAAAGATGAAAAGGTGAGCACCAAGAAACGCGTTGCGCAGACATTTAAAGAGGCTCGCTCTGTTTTAGATGAGCTTGAGCAGCTGCAGAATTCAGCATTGACGGAGCACCTGGGCGATGCTTCGCAAGATACGCTAGGAGCATAGATGAAACCGGTTTTGAGTACCGAAGAAGTCGTTCGTCTCGAGGATATCATCGAACGCGAAGGGACTTCGAAGGCCGAGCTTATGGAGCTAGCGGGTGAGTTTGCCGCCAACGAGGTCTTGAAGCTCAATCCCGATCGGGTTCTCGTTCTGGTCGGTTTTGGTAATAATGGCGGCGACGGTTGGGTTGCCGCCGATATCCTGAGCCATAAGGGTGTGGACGTGGATATCGTTTCTCCGGTTGAACCGGATGAGATTCCTGCTGCTCTGGCACGTCATGTTGCTCGTCGTACTGCCGGCCGCGATGTGCACGTTTGCGTCGGCCCCTCGCGTGATGAACTCGAGGTTTTGATCGATAAGGCCGATGTTGTTGTCGATGCCATTTTTGGTACCGGTTTTCACGGGAATCTGCGTGCGCCGTTCTCCATCTGGATTCCTACGGTCAATGAATGCGCCGACTGTGTCGTATCCATTGATGTCCCCTCGGGCCTGAATGCCGAGACGGGCGTTGTTGATGACGACTGCATTCGTGCCGAGCATACGGTGACGATGATTGCGCCCAAGATTGGTTTGTATAGCGCCGATGGCCCTGAGTATGCTGGCGATTTGATCTGCGGCAATCTTTACGACCGTCTTGACGAGGTCATCGATGATGTCGACCACGCCGCCGAGATTGTCGAGCCCGGTGACTTAGTTGATTACTTTGCTCCACTACCTACGAATATCGATAAGTATTCCCGTGGCTCTGTGCTTATTGTCGCCGGATCTGCGCAATATCCTGGTGCTGCCATTATGGCGGCCAAGTCTGCAGCTCGCGCGGGTGCTGGTTACGTGGCAGTCGCGGCTCCTGACGCCTGCGCCAATCTTATTCGCATGGCACTTCCTTCGATTCCCGTCTTTGCTATTCCGTCTGATTCCCGCGGCTCCTTTGGCGCCGCTGCGCGCATGACGGTGTGCGAGATTGCAAAGAAGTACAGCTGCGTACTGTGCGGTCCCGGTATGACGACATCTGCCGGCGCTATGCAGGTGGTTTCGGGCTTGCTCGAGCTTGATGTGCCGCTTATTTTGGACGCCGATGCACTCAACTGCCTTGCTAAGATTGCCATTGACGGTATTGATAGTAATCCCGAGATGTATCGTCGCGAGCAGCCGTTGGTTATGACGCCGCACTATCGTGAGCTTTCGCGTCTGGTTGCCGGTGACGAGGTGAACGACCTTGGTACCGCGATTGCGGCCGCGCAGAAGGTTGTCTGGGCTGCAGGCTCCGACAATCTGGTGGTCATTGCCAAGGGGCCGACGACGGCTATCTGTGGCGTTGAGCGTGTGTTGCTGCCGCTCTCGGGTCCGGCTTCTCTAGCAACTGCCGGTTCGGGTGATGTTCTCGCGGGTATTTTGGCCGGCACGCTTGCCACCATGCGCGACGAGATGGATCGTTGGGAGTTGCTGTATTCGTACGCCGTCGCACTTCACAGCTACGCCGGTTTTGCCGCGGCGACGGAGTATGGTGAGAAGAGCGTTATCGCGACCGATCTTATCGACTTGATCGGTCCTGCCATGGAGCTGGCGGCAAAGGATGCGCTCGAAGATCTGGGAATCATGGACGAAGGGTCGGATGACTAATCATGAATAAAGCCGATTTGACGCGCTGGTCCTGGGTCGAGATCGACCGTGGGGCGCTCCGTCGTAACACGAGGGCCTACAAGAACTTGCTGAATCCACGTCAGCGCCTGTGCTGCGTGGTCAAGGCCGATGCTTATGGCCATGGAGCTGTTGAGTGCGCCAAGATCATGTATTCGGCCGGTGCCGACATGTTTGCCGTGGCGACGGTTAACGAGGGCGTTGAGCTCCGACAGGGCGGGATTACGAAACCCATCCTCATCCTAAGCGAGCCGCCTATCGAGGCCATTCCGACGTTGCTCGAGTTTGATATCATGCCCTCGGTCTATACGTCTGACTTTGCTCTTGCGTATGGCGAATGTGCCGTCGCGGCGGGCAAAGTGGGCAAGTATCATCTCGCCATCGAGACGGGCATGAATCGTATCGGCGTTCACTACACGCAGGTGCTCGACTTTGTCCGCGGTATAAATTTCCATCGCGGTATTCAGTGCGACGGCGTATTTACGCACTTCGCCACGGCCGATGAACCTTCGGGCTGGGACTACAAACTGCAGTGTCAGCGCTTTACCGAGGCCGTTCAGGCCATTAAGGATGCGGGCTTTGAGTGCGGTATCGTGCACTGCGCCAACACGCCGTCCTCGATGCTCGACCCTTCGATGCATTTTGATATGATTCGCGCCGGCGTTGGCTTGTATGGAATGCAGCCGTGCGAGCTGAGTGGCCGCGTGATGCAGCTTGATCCCGTTATGAGCGTCCATGCGCGTGTGACGCGCGTGGCACACCCTGCGATGGGTGAGGGCGTGGGCTACGGTTTTACCTACCGCGTACCGCGTACGCGCGTTCAGATCTGCACGCTGCCGATCGGTTATGCCGATGGCCTATCGCGTACGCTTTCCAATCGTATGGATGTGCTGTATCGCGGCGAGCGCGTGCATCAGGTTGGCAATATCTGCATGGACCAGTTTATGGTCGCCATTCAGTCCAACCCGGCACACGAGATTCCCGAGGCCGAGTATGGTGACGAGATGATTATTGTCGGCCGCGATGGCGATGCCGAGATCACTATGGACGAGATGGCCCGACTGCGCGGAACGATTAACTACGAGGTCGCCTGCGGCTTTGGCATGCGTCTCGACAAGGTCTACGTGTAGGAGCCGCTATGGGCGTCATGCACATCCCCGGCCATACCCATCAGGCACCACGTGAGGTCGCACTCGAGGAAATTGAGGCCGTTCTGGGCGATTGTCACCTCTGCCAGCTCTACCAGTCGCGTCACAATATCGTGTTTGGCGTGGGAAACCCCCGCGCTCGTGTGATGTTTATTGGCGAGGCGCCGGGCCGCAATGAGGATTTGCAGGGCGAGCCCTTTGTGGGGGCGGCAGGCGAGGACCTCAACGGCATTTTGTCGCTGGCGGGGCTCAAACGCGAAGACGTCTACATTGCCAACGTGCTTAAGTGCCGCCCGCCGGGAAACCGCAATCCACGTCCCGAGGAAGTGCTGGCTTGCTCGCCGTTTTTGCGTGAGCAGATTCGAAGCATCTGGCCCGATATTATCGTGACGCTCGGCAACCCCGCGACGCACTTTGTGCTTAAGACCGAGATTGGCATTACTAAGCTGCGCGGCAGGTTCCACCAGATGGGGCATTTTGTAGTAATGCCCACGTTCCATCCGGCAGCAGCGCTACGCAATCCGGCGTGGCAGGAACTGCTGGAGGAAGACTTTAAGATGCTGGGCGACTATCTGGAGCGACATCCCGCACCAGAGGACGCCTCGGAATAATAAGGAGCATATATGTCCCTGGAGCGCCTGGGGGTAGGTACTTACAAAACGACTTGCGCTGCCGATACGGAGTACTTTGGCGAGCTAATTGCACCGTGCCTTGAGGACGGCGATGTGCTCATCCTGACCGGTGGCCTGGGGGTGGGCAAAACTCACTTTACCAAGGGCGTCTCGCGCGGGCTGGGCGATGAGCATATGGTTACGAGCCCTACGTTTGCGCTCATGGCCGTTCATGATCAAGGCCGTATTCCGCTGTTTCACTTTGATCTATACCGTCTGGAGCATGCCTACGAGCTCGAGGATACGGGCATTTTCGATGTGCTGGGCTATGAGGGTGCTTGCCTGCTGGAATGGGGCGAACAATTCCAAGACGAGCTGACGGATGAGTATCTTTCGGTGACGCTCAAGCGTGATGAGGGCGACAGTGATGTGCGAACGATAACGCTCGAGGCGCACGGTGACCGCGCAATGGAGCTTTCCCATTTGATTGATAAGGCTGTACAAGATGAGCTTGCATAACGACAACGCGCTGGTGGTGGCGCTCGATACCTCGACCGACATGCTTGCCTGCGCGGCAAGCTGGATTGATGGGCAGACGGGCGAGACGAAGCTCGTGAGTGGCGACCACATGTGTCGCCGTCACGCCAACGTTGAGCTCGTGAATACCGTTGATGGCGTGCTGGCTCAAGTCGGTCTGGATCGCAGCGATGTTGGTTGCTACGTGGTCGGCCGCGGCCCGGGGTCGTTTACGGGTGTGCGCATCGGCATCTCCACTGCCAAGGGCCTCGCGCGCGGTGCCAATGTTCCGCTGCTGGGCGTGTCGACGCTCGACGCTTGCGCTTGGACGGCGTGGAAGGCTGGCGTGCGCGGCAAGCTTGGTATCTTGGCCGATGCCATGCGCGGTGAGGTATATCCGGCACTATATATGCTGGGCGATGAGGGTCCCGAGCGTCAATTTGAGCGCGAACACGTGGTCAAGGCCGCCGTGGCGCTCGATGAGTGGCGCCGAGCAGCGGACTGGGACCAGGTTCAGCTGAACGGTGACGGTCTCGTGCGCTATGGCAAGCTGCTGGGTGAGGACGAGACCGCCCGCTGCGTGGAGCGCGACCTGTGGTGGCCTTCGGGCGAGGGCTTGCTGCTCGCGCACGCTGCGGGTGACGGCGATCCGGCTCGCGTCCTGCCGATTTACACGCGCCTTTCGGATGCCGAGGAAAACGAGCGCAAGCGTCTTGGTCTTGCCGAGAGTGCGCAGAGCGAAATTACGGGCGTTGCCGATGAGCTCGCCGGTCGTCATCTGCAGTTCCGTCCCATGGGCGCGGCGGATGCCGAGGGCGCGAGCGCGCTAGAGGCTGCCTGCTTTGAAGGTGCCGGACACGAGGCGTGGACGCCGGGCATGTTCCTGTCCGAACTGGGCGAGGACGTCGCTGCGCCGCGTAGTTGGTGGGTGGCACACGACGACGGCAAGCTACTGGGCCTTGCCGGCGGTATGGTCGTGGACGGTGATGTGCAGATTCTGGATGTCGCCGTCGACCCGGCACATCGCCGTGAGGGCATTGCCCGCAAGCTGCTGTCGCATGTGAGCTATGATGCCCAGATGCTCGGCTGCACCACGGCTTCGCTCGAGGTCGAGGACGGCAACGAGGGAGCGATTGCGCTCTATAACGCTCTGGGCTTTACCGAGGCTGGCCGTCGCCGCGGCTACTATGGTGCCGGCAAGGACGCCATCGTCATGACGGCCCCGCTGCCCCTGGTACTTCCGGTCGACAATGCTTCGCCCGAGCCGACGGCGGCAGAGCAGCGCGTGTGGCCGCTGCCTGCGCCTGGGCGCTCCGAGGGGGAGCGTGCCGAAATTGAGCGCCGCCGCCTAGTGCTCGCTATCGAGAGCTCCTGCGACGAGACGGCCGTGGCGATTATCGATGCGGATGGCAATATGCTGGCCAACCAGGTGTCAACGCAGATTGATTTTCACGCCCGCTTTGGCGGCGTGGTGCCCGAGATCGCCTCGCGCAAACACGTCGAGGTGATTGTGAGTGTCGTGGATGCGGCGCTCGAGGATGCCGCAGCATCGCTTGGTCTTGAGGATGGAGCCATTGCCCCCAGCGAGCTTGCCGCCGTGGGCGTGACACAGGGCCCGGGCCTGGTGGGCGCGCTCGTGGTTGGCGTCGCCTTCGCCAAGGGCTTTGCCTACGCTGCCGGCAAGCCGCTCGTGTGCGTCAACCATCTGGAGGGGCACCTGTTTGCCAACCTGCTGGCGCAACCCGACCTCAAACCGCCGTTTATCTTCACGCTTGTCTCGGGTGGGCACACCATGCTCGTGCACGTGAAGGCGTGGGGCGACTACGAGGTGCTCGGTGAGACGCTCGACGACGCTGTGGGCGAGGCCTTCGACAAGGTAGCCAAGGCATTGGGTCTGGGCTATCCCGGTGGCCCCATCATTTCCAAGCTGGCCGAGACGGGCAACCCCAAGGCGATCGATTTCCCCCGTGCGCTTAACAGCAGAGGAGACTATCGCTTCTCGCTTTCGGGCCTTAAAACCGCTGTGACGCTCTACATTGAACAGGAGACCAAGGCCGGGCGCACGATTCACCTGCCCGATCTGGCGGCTTCGTTTGAGGCAGCTGTCTTTGACGTGCAGTACAAGAAGGCCAAAAACGCACTGCACGCTACCGGATGCAAGGAATACTGCATCGGTGGCGGCGTCTCGGCCAACCCGCATCTGCGCGAGATGATGATCAAGAAGCTTGGACGTCAGGGGATTCGCGTAACGGTGCCGCCCTTGTCTGCCTGTACCGATAACGCAGCCATGATTGCGGAGGTCGCTCGCCGTAAATTCGACCGAGGTGAAATCTCGCCGTTCGACGTCGACGCCGATCCAAACATGACGCTGTAGCTGGTACGGCGCGGTCCCCGGACGGAGGGGCCGGATATAAGGTTTCCTGCTCTACAGTCCTGCGCAAGACGAAGGCCACATTAAGTGGCCTTCTTTGCGTGCGGAACTCGCGATAAACCTTATATCCGGCCCCTCCGTCCGGGGACCTTTCTGTATCGATATAGCTTCCGGGCTGGTTTGGCGTCGACAACGTCCAGCAAGGATAACAAGCCAGCGTCGAATTTCCAGCGTTCTTTAGCTGAAAGAAAAAGTTGGTGTGCGGAGCTTTGCTCCGCACATTTGGGATGGGAGCCCCTGAGAGCCGCGGGAGCCGGGCGGCGCATATGAACTTTATCGCGAGTTCCGCACGCAAAGGAAAGCACTTAATGTGCTTTCCGTCTTGCGCAGGACTGTAGAGCAGGAAAGTTCATATGCGCCGCCCGGCTCCCGCGGCTCTCAGGGGCAACTTTCATGCAAAAACTTTTGTCGGGTAAAGTCCGAGGTCAGTGGCGTTTTATACCGAGAAATTCAAAAAAAGTTGAAAATTCATTACATATTTGCGTTGACTTTAGGTAACTAAAGTTTCATACTCCTTTTCAACCACTGGGGGATGTGAACACGCACGGATCGTTCACATCATGATTGAAGAGGATTTCTTAGACATGTTCACGCATCAGCTAAACATTATCAGCGTAGTAATTATCTGATGCGGGTTAGCACATACAGCTAGCCCGTACGATAACGGGCGGCTGATGAAGATGAGGGCCGTCGAGCGCAACCGACGGCCCTCATTTTTTATGTCTAGGAAGTTCTTTTTAGAGGAGGAAATGTAATGAACGGAGTTTTGCTCATGGTTGTGGCCGCGGCGGTGCTCGCCTGCGGCTATCTGGGCTATGGCCGATGGCTGGCCAACAAGTGGGGCGTTGACAAAGAGGCCCTCACGCCGGCCAAGCGCATGAAGGACGGCAAGAGCTTCTCGCCCGTCTCCGCCTTCACCGCGTTCTCGCACCAGTTCAGCTCGATCTGCGGTGCTGGCCCTGTTACGGGTACGATCGTCGCCATGGCCTTTGGCTGGCTGCCCGTCGTGCTCTGGGTCCTCGTCGGCGGCATCTTCTTTGGTGCCGTCCACGACTTTGGTGCCCTGTACGCTTCGATGAAGAACAACGGCAAGTCGCTCGCTCAGCTCATCGAGAAGTACATCGGCAAGACCGGCCGTCGCCTGTTCCTGCTGTTCTGCTGGCTGTTCTGCATCATCGTCATCGCCGCCTTCACCGACATGGTCTGCAAGACGTTCATGTTCACCCCGGCCGTTGACGCTTCTGGTGCTGCTACCGGTGCCATCGACTTCACCAAGTCCTATGCCGCCGGCTGCGCTGGTACCATCTCCATCCTGTTCACCTTCGTCGCTATCGCCTTTGGTTGGGCCCAGAAGAAGTTCAACCTCACCGGCGCTGCCGAGTTCGTCACCGGCGTTGTCCTCATGGTTCTCATGTTCGCCGTCGGTATGCAGTTCCCGGTCTACCTGGATAAGTTCCAGTGGTTCGCCGTCGTCATGGTCTACCTGGTCTTCGCTGGCGCTATGCCCATCCAGATGCTCAAGACCCCGCGTGACTACCTCACTTCCATCATGATGATCGTCATGATCGTCTGCGCTGTCCTCGGCATCGTCGTCCTGGGCGTCAACGGTCAGGCCACTATCACCGCTCCGGTCTTCACCGGCTTCTCCACTGCCTCCGGCATGATGTTCCCGGTCCTGTTCGTCTCCGTCGCTTGCGGTGCTCTCTCCGGTTTCCACAGCCTCGTTTCTTCCGGCACCTCTTCTAAGCAGGTCGAGAAGGAGCAGGACGCCGTCAAGGTCGGTTACGGCGCCATGATCGTCGAGTCCTTCGTCGGCATCCTTGCCATCATCGTCGCCGGCATCATGTTCTCCGACATGAACACCGCCGGTACCGGCGCCCTCAACGCCGGTGTCGCTTCCACCCCGTTCCAGATCTTCGCCGCTGGCATCTCCCGCGGTATGCAGGCCTTCGGTGTTGACGGCACGCTCGCTACCGTCTTTATGACCATGAACGTCTCCGCTCTGGCCCTGACCTCGCTCGACGCCGTCGCCCGCATCGCCCGCACTTCGTTCTCCGAGTTCTTTGCCCAGACCAACGATGCCCTGGCCATCGAGTCCAAGGCCGGCTACATGAAGGTCCTCGGCAACCCCTGGTTCGCCACGGTCGTTACCCTGCTTCCCGGTCTCGCCCTCGCTTTTGGTGGCTATGCCAACATCTGGCCGCTCTTTGGTGCTTCCAACCAGCTGCTCGGCGGCATGACCATGATCACCCTCGCCGTGTTCTGCAAGTGCACCGGCCGCAAGGGCTGGATGCTCTATGTGCCCGTCGCCTTCCTGCTCTGCTGCACCTTCACCTCGCTGGTCCAGAGCGCCATGGGCTGCATGGCTGCTGTCCAGGCTTACGGCTTCTTCGGCACCATCCCGGCTACCGCCACCACGGCCGCCGTCTCCGTCGCCGCCACCAAGGGCCTGCAGCTTGTCTTCGCCGTCCTGCTGATGGTCCTGGGCCTCATCGTTGCCGTTAACTGCCTCAAGGAGTTCTTCGGCAAGGAGGCTGGTTCCATGCCCGACGAGGAGCCCGAGTGGTCCGAGATGGGCAAGGCCGAGTATGGCCGCACTGCTGCTGCCGAGGCTCCCGCCGACGCCGAGGCTGCCAAGGCCTAATCGACCTGACGAGTTGAGCGTCACATCTATATGACTCGGAAAGACCGGGTCCGCAACGACGCGGACTCGGTCTTTTTTCTTGCGAGAACGGGTGATGCAGGGGCGTCCTCGCAGATGTTTTGCGTGGATAGGCTCGCGCGTTGTACCATATAGACGTATATGTGTACATATGAAAGGGGCCCCGTGGCCAAGACGGTATATTCCGATAACCAAAATAATGTCGATGCCCTGGCTGAGCGTCTGAGCAGCCAGACGTCGCTTTCTGCCGAGCGTGCCAAGCTGGTTGCCTACGACCTGCTTTGCCGCAAGGCGCTCAAGATTAAGTCGAGTGCGCTGGCGCAGATTTTCCGCTCCGTCGATAAGGAATGTGACACCAAGGCGATGCGCGATGAGCTTATCGCGGCAAATATCGTGACCAAGATCGAGGGTAGCGGCATTAACGGGCGCCCGGCGTTCTATACCATCAATGCCGAGATCCGCGATGCCCAGGAGCAGCCTGCCGAGTCCGTCGAGGATTTTGTCGTCGAGGATTCCGCTGACGTGCCTGCTGTGGAAGAAACTGCTCCGCGTGAGCATGTCGATACCGATGAGTTGCTCGATGAGAACGTCGTGCGTGCCTTTACGGCCAAGGCAGGACGCGGCGGTTTTGGTGGGGGTGGCAAGCGCGATGCGCAGCGCCGCGCCCAGCAGGAGCGCTTCCGTCGCGCCGTTGCTCAAAAGGGCGAGACGGATGCCGAGGCCGTCGAGGAAAAGTCCGTCGGGATGCAGGAGCCGACTCGCACTCAAGAGCATGCTAAGATCCAGGAGCCCAAGCGTCGCCGCGGTGCGCATTTTAGGGCCGAACAGCAGGATGTTATGCGCGAGGCCGAAGAGACTGCCGAGGTTGCGGACGATTCCGAGAAGCCGGCCAAGAAGGCCTCAGACTCGTGTCGTCCCGGTCGCGGCTTTGCAGGTCGCGCGTACCCCGTAAAGCGTCAGGAGAAGGTTAATCAGGTTCCGGAGGTGAGGGCCGAGAAGGCCGTGAAGCCTGCCGAGTCGGAAGTTCGTGAACAGAAGCCTGTTGATGAGCAGGTTGCGTCCGATACGGAGACTCAGGGCCAGCAGCCTACTGATGAGCAGACGGAGCAGGGCACGTCGAGCAAGCCTCGCCGCCGTCGCCATCGTGGGGGCCGCAGTTCCCATGCCGAGACTGCAACCGAGAAGACCACGCCGCAGAACGAGGATGCGAAGGCCGAGGTTTCTTCGGGGCAGCCTAAGCGCCAGCCGGCGAAGGAGAGCAAGTTCGATCGTCCGCAGAAGCAGGCGTCTATGCCGAAGCACGAGCGCAATTCCCAGGGCGATTCTAAGCGCAAGTCTCAGAAGAAGCCGGAGTCTGCCGCAGCAGATACTGCTGCCCAGCAGCCCAAGTCGTCCGCCCACGGCGAGGTCTCGGCGTTTGCCCTTGCCCGCGTTTTAGGCAGGCAGCTGCTCAAGGTTGTCCCTACGCCTACGGCGCTCTCCAAGATCAAGGAGCAGCAGACACAGATCGTAAAGGTCGAGGGCAAGGACGGCAAAAAGGCTCCGCAGCGCACTCAGCACAACGAGATGTCCAACCGCAAGATTGCCGAGGAAATCGCAATCATCCAGGCTTGGATCGAGCAGAACCGAGGTGCCGATACGCCGGTTGCCTCGCGCCGCCAGCGTGCCTACCAGATCTTTAACGACGAGAAGGCTTTTGACGGCAAGCACGGTGAGCGCCTGATCAGGCGTATGACCGAAAAGGGCATCAGCATGCAGGCGATCAAGGTCGCCCCCAATCGCCCCGTGCACTTTACGGGCTTCTTTACGCTGGGAGCCGACAAGCCGTTCATTATGGTCGAGAACCTGGACACCTACGACGAGATCGTCAGGCTGCTGCGTGGCCGCAAGCACGCCAAGCTCTTTGGCATCAAGGTGGGCGGCGTGATTTTTGGCGGCGGATGCAAGGCGAGCGTCTCGCATGCCCTGGACGATTATCTGGCCGAGATTGGCTATCGCTTTAACTACGTCTACTACGTGGGCGATATCGATCGCGAGGGCGCACGCATTGTCGAGCAGGCTCGCAATGCCAATGTGGTTGAGATTCGCCTGCATGCCGGCATGTACCGTGCCATGCTCGCCGAGCATAAGCGTCGCGTGAAGGCCGGCGGCGAGTGCGAGCCCGCGGCTGCCAACCAGGGCGTGCCGCAGAACCTGGCGGCGACGATCAAGGATCTGCCCATGGTTACGCGCGTGCAGTTCCGCAACGTGCTGCGCGAGGGCGGGCGCATTCCGCAGGAGATTCTGATGACCGCAGACTATCGGGATGGCGACTCGGGAAGCTTCGACCGCATGCTCAACAACTAGGGCGTTCGGCCCCGGGAGAGCGGGGACACCGGCTTAGGTTTCCTGCTCTACAGTCCTGCTCACGACGGAGGCCACATTAAGTGGCCTCCTGTTCGTGCGGAACTCGCGATAAACCTAAGCCGGTGTCCCCGCTCTCCCGGGGCCTGTGGTTACCTGGTTGTTGCATGCGGCTCGCTTTTCGGAACTGGGCTGATATTTTCTTGATGTTAGGCGCTCTTGGTCCTAATGGGCTTGGGGCGCCTTCGCGTTTCCTCAGCTCCGCACCCTTGCGGGTTCGAATTCCTCCGCTTGCCCACAAGAAAGCGCCCTGGGCCGTTATGGGCTTAGGGCGCTCAGTTCTAATGGCTGGGACGGAGGGATTCGAACCCCCAACAGCCGGCACCAAAAACCGGAGTTCTACCGTTGAACTACGTCCCAATGTGTGGTGTTGCCCAAAAGCAACTCGTTTAGTTTACCTAATCTGCGAGGGCATCGCAAACGCCATCGAGCAGGCGTACGGCGAGTGTCTGCGCGTCGCTGGCCGTGAAGGTGCCGTTGTAGCGCGTCATGCCCGTTAGCTCAATGCGAATGCGTGCCGGCTTCTGCTGCGCGGCGACATTGGCAGTGCGGATGCGCTGGGCCAGGTTGTGGCACTCGGCGAGGGCAATCGTGGCGCGCGGTGCGGCGTCGGCGGGCAGCTCGTCGCTTGCAATCTCGAGCACCAGGTCAACGTCGGTTGGGACCTCGGAGTCGCAGAGCATCATGCCGCTGTTGTCGGTCGTTGCCGTGGCGATATTCCACATGCGCGACGCAACACTGCGTGCGATGGGGTCCTCGCCGATAACGGCAATCTGGAAGCGCTCGAGCACGTTGGCGGCGCGAGCAAAACCGATGCGGGACTCGGCTTCGGTGACCGAGGGCTTGCCCTCCCACACATGGTGCAGGCGGTTGATGTAGGCGTAGGTGTCCTGGAAGGCCATGCCGTCGGCAAACAGGCCGACATTTTCCTGGAACTGCTGCAGGGCGGCCTCGGTATGCGGACCAAAGTAGCCGTCGTCTTCACCACAGGCAAAGCCCAAAACGTTGAGAGCGCGCTGCAGGGCCTGCACATCGGCGCCATGGAAATTGGGCATGCGCAGATAGAGGGTGCGGTCGCCCAGCTTATACGAAGCGTCTACAAGGGCGCTCCAGCAGGGGATATCGACGGCATGACCGGCAGCAAGGCCGCTGTCGAGCCTGAAGGTGCTGACGGCCTGCTCAGTGGTGGCTCCAAAGTACTTGTCGGTGACTTCGGCGGCATCAATCGTGTAGCCGAGCTGCAGGAGACGAGACTGCACGTCCTCGACGGCTGCTCCTTGCATGCCCGTTGTAATAGGTTCCATGAACGAACCCCTTTCGGCGTACCATTCGTACTATTTGAGCGTCTGTCGGATAGACAACGCAAAGGGATGCATAAACATGCACTCAACAGTGTAGCAAGTTGTGCCTAAATACGCTGCTGACAGGTTTTATAACCCCCGTTAGTTAAGGCGCTCCACAAAGAAATCTGCCATGGAGAGGAACAGCTCACGTGCGTGCGGATCAAGCTCAACGTTCTCGATGGCCGCTTTGGCCTTAGCGGTCAGGTCGAGCGCGTAAGTGTGGGCGTAATCGATAGAGCCGGTCTCCTGGAAGATCTCCACGGCGCGTGCGAGCTGCGCGGGATCATCGGTGCCCGAGGAAAGAATCGCCTCGATCTCGTCGTGGTGGCGCTCATCAGAGAGGGCGTGTACGGCGACAAGCGTGCGCTTGCCCTCGGTGATGTCGGTGCGGAAGTCCTTGTTGGCGGCTTCCTTAGTGCCGACAAGGTTGAGCAGGTCGTCCTGAATCTGAAAGGCGAGGCCCGTGTGCAGGCCAAAGGCGCGCAGCGCTTCGATTTGCTCATCGCTGCCGCCGCCGATAATGGCCCCGGCGGCAAGCGGCGTGGCTCCGCTGTAAAACGCGGTCTTGTGCGTCGCCATGTCCAGGTAGTCATCAACCGAGATATCAAAGCGCCCGTCACGGACCCAACCCAGGTCGAGCGCTTGACCCTCGATGGTGCGGACGATCATCTCGGTAAGCTCGTGGAGCACACGCAGCTTCACGTCGGACTCCAGCGTGGGGTCGTCGAGAACCGTCTTGGTGACCATGGTGAGCGCCAGGTCGCCACAATTGATGGCAAGGCCCGTGCCCTCGGTAAGGTGCATGCAGGGCTTACCTCGACGAAGCTGTCCGTTGTCGGCGATGTCGTCATGGATAAGCGCTCCCGACTGAAAGTGCTCGATAGCTGCCGCCGCGCTGCGGGCGCTCTCAAAGCTGCCACCTACCGCGGTGGCGGCGAGCATGCAGATGAGCGGGCGGTGGCGCTTGCCGGCATTGGCCGTAAATGTCGAGAGCGGGGTATACAGGTAGCGCTCGATATCGGCAGAGGTCGCCTGTCCGTCAAAGAACGTGGCCAGATAGTCGTTGATCTGGTCAAAGTGCTGGGCTAAAAAGCTGGTAAACGGACTGGACACGGGTTCTCGCATTCTTTCTTAGGTTGCATCGTTGCGGTGTGCAGATACCATATTGCCACATTGGAGTTGCCGGCGCGTCTGTTTTGGCGATTTGGGGAAACGGGACGCGTGCGCGTGCCGGCTGCTTATATAAGCCTAAAGTGCTCGAGCGCCTTGACGACGCCATTTTTGTCGACCGAGTCGGTGATGTAGTCGGCGCGCTTTTTGAGATAGTCCGGCGCATTGCCCATGGCGATACCGACATCGACGGCGTTCATCAGCGAGACGTCATTGCTGGCGTCGCCGATGCCGTATACGGTTCCGTGGTGGGGATCGAGGGCGTCGAGTACAGACTGGATGCCCCCGCGCTTCGTGCATTCGCGGGGCGAGATTTCGGTTACCTCGAGTTCGAGCTCGTTAAAGCACAGCAGCGGCTCAAGTGCCTTATCTTGAGCGATGTGGTTGGCGAGCGATGTAGACATCAAGATCTTGTAGACACTGTAATGTTGCAGCTGCGTGACTGCGTCGCCCAGGGTGCGCGCGTATCCGGGAGCATCGGGGGCATCGGCACTCATGCGCACGACGCCGTTGAGGCCCTCAAAGCGGATGACCTCGCCCGATTGCTCAAGGTAGGGGGCAAGACGCTGCAGCATACCGGGCGTCATCGACAGATCGCGAATTGCGTGTCCGTTGATCTCGGCGTAACCGCCCGCAAGACAGACGATGCCGGTCCAGGGCAGCTCAAGAAGTTTGGGGTGGATGCAGCTGAGGGTACGTCCCGTGCAGATAAAGGCCATGTTGCCGTTGGCGACAAACTCGCGGATTGCCTGCGAAACCGCCTCGTTGGGATAGGGGGAGAGGTCCCGCTCGTCTTCGGGAAGGTCTTGGGCGAGCCTGGGGTCTTGCCAGGCGAGCGTTCCGTCGATATCGAAGAAGCAGATATCGCCGCGCTTATGGGCTGCGCTGGCGGCAGGGGAGGCCGAGGTGGTGGGCACAAATCCCGGCTCGAGGCCCATAATCTGGTCAAAATGCTCTTTAACGCGGGGAACGGAGATGCCGATGACCACCTGGGCGGTCTTGCCCGTAATGATGAGGCCCTTGGCGCCCACCGCGACAAACGATGCGTTATCTGCAACGATGGAAGGGTCTGCGACCTCGACGCGCAGACGCGTGGCGCAGTTGGTTGCGCCCACGATATTGCCAACGCCACCTAAAAGCTGAATTACCCGCTCAGCGAGGACGTGATCTTGATCGGATCGACTATCGACCTCGTCGTTGGGAGATTGCTCTTTGGCAAAGCCGCTTTCCGTTAAACGATCGATTGCCGCGCGATTGGCGACATGATCCTCGCGGCCCGGCGTCTTAAGGTCATAGGCCAAGATGAGTGCTCGAAAACTAACAAAAAAGATGAGGCTAAAGGCAAGGCCGATACCGAGCGCCAAAAGATAGGCACCGGCATGCGTGCGCATGAGCGGAATAAAGTTGAAGGCTGCCATCTCCATGAGGCCGCCTGAGAAGATGCCGACGATGCCAAAGAGATTCATGGTTGTGGCAAGGCAAGACGATAAGACGGCGTAGAGAAAAAAGAGCCCGGGGTGGGTGAACATAAAGAGAAACTCGAGTGGCTCGGTAACGCCGCAAACCACCGAGGCGATGATGGCGGGAACAAGGATGACCCTGAGGCCGGCGCGGCGCTCGGGTTTTGCGGTGGAGTAGAACGCGGCTGCGATGGCAGGAAGGCCAAAGAGCTTGACCCAGCCAGTGGCGGTAAAACCGGCCCACGGCGCAAGCTCATTAAGGGGGCGCGTGCTATGGGAGAGGATGGGGAGCAAGCTGCTCCACGTGGCGTAGATGCCGTCGTTAATGACCAGGTTGTCGTAGTAGATCGGCATGTAGAGCAGGTGGTGCAGCCCCATGGGCTCGAGTGCTCGCTCCAAAAGCACAAAGATGCCCACGCCAAAGGGGCCGACGCTCGTAAGTGCATGGCGCAGCGTTTCGGTCATTGCGTATACGGAGGGCACGATGGCGGCCGAGATAGCGGCAAGGGCAAACACGGCAAAAAAGCTGATGAGGTAGACCAGCGAGGAGCCCGAGAAGGTGCCGAGCCAATCGGGAACCTTGGCATCGTAGAAGCGGTCATGGATGGCGACGACGGTTGCCGATACCGCCAGCGGGCCGATAATGCCGGTGTCGAGCGTCTTAATGCCGTCGATGACGGTGATACCGTTGGCGGGGGTCAAAGATGACGGGTACTTAAGTCCAAGGTTGTCTCCGCTCAGCTTAATGATCTCGCTCAAAAAGAAGCAATAGGCAAAATAGGCCACGAGTGCCTCGAGGCAGCAGCGTGCCGGTTGCTTTTGGGCAAGACCGATAGGCAGCGCTACGGCAAAAAGGAGCGGGAGGCGTTTAAAGACCGTCCATGAGCCGCGCTGGATGATGGTCCAAAAAACGTACCAAGGGGTTCCGTATACGGCGAGATCGCCGACGATGTCCGCAGTCGTTGCGAGAGCGGAGACGCCGACCATGAGGCCCGATATAGAAAACAGCATGGCGGGAGCGAACATCGCCCCGCCAAAGCGTTGGATTTTTTGCAGCATGTTCTGCCTTCCGAATATCGAGGCGCGTTGCGCGTGGGGAAACGTTTAAACAATGGATTCATTGTAGAGGACCAGACGATTGTCGTACCGGCAGTTTTGAGCGAAACCGATTTGGGCACGACAGAAACCGTCAACGGTTAAATCCTGTCGCTTTACCGATATTCGGTTTAAACAACTTTAAGAAATGCTATCGTGCCTAGCCGGAAATAAATTATGTAGAGGTGAAACAATGCCAAAAGCGATATACGAAGGAATCTACCGCGAGATCCGTTCGCGCATCATTAACGGGACCTATGCGTTTCAGGAGATGCTGCCAACCGAAGCCGAGCTGACCGCGGAATTTGGCTGCACGCGCAATACCGTCCGCCGCGCTTTGAGCATGCTGGCCGACGGGATGTTTGTGCAGCCCATACACGGCAAGGGCGTGCGCGTTATTTGGCTTAAGGGCGAAACCGACATGTTGGGCGCACTCGAAGAGGTTGAGTCGTTTGGCGAGTTTGCAAAGCGCAACAATGCCGTTGCATCGACGGTCGTTAAGTCCTTTGAACATTTGATTTGCACCGAGCAGCTCTCTTGTCGCCTGGGCTTTAGGGTGGGCGAGGAGCTTATTCGCGTAGTGCGTGTCCGAAGCCTCAACGGCAACGCGCGCCAAGTGGACCATGGCTATTTTTTGGCGTCGATCGCCAAGGGCCTGACCCCCGAGATCGCGGCAGATTCTATTTACGGCTATCTGGAGCACAAGCGCGGTGTCAAAGTGATGGCGAGCCGCCGTACGGTGAGTGTCGAGCTCGCCAACGATGAAGACTGCAGCTATCTTGACCTCGGCAAATACAACTGCGTTGCCGTCATGGAGAGTCAGTCGTACACCTCGGATGGCATCTTGTTTGAGGTGACGCACACTCGCACACACCCCGAGATCTTCCATTACCGCGTCAATTCCAAGCGATAGCCGGCTAGCTCGCAGCCTGACGAGACTCATGCCCTCAAAGAGAAAACGCCCGGTCAAACCGACGATGCATCGGCTTGACCGGGCGTTTTCTCTGCATTCGATAACAAATAATTGTTTATACAAAACTTGTCAAGTATCAAGTTGAAATTACCGTTCACCGAAGTTTTTCTACCGCTCTAGTAATACTTGTTCAAACAACTAGCCAAATAGCGTATCGTACAAATCAGCAAAAGGGGCAAAGTCCCCGAGCCAATCTCCGAAGGCGGCGGCAAAGGGTGCCGCCACGGTGTGAAAGGGTGGATTGTAATGAAGAACGAAATGAGCAGAAGGCAGTTCCTGGGCTTTGCTGGTTCCGCGGCTGCGGTTCTTGGTCTGGGTCTCGTGGGCTGCGGTGGTTCTGCCGGCTCCGGCTCCTCTGCTTCTGGTGACGCTGCCGAGGTCTACTTCCTCCAATTCAAGCCCGAGGTCGATAAGGAGTGGAAGGAGATCGCCAAGGCATATAAGAAGGAGAAGGGCGTCGAGGTCAAGATCGTGACCGCCGCCTCCAACACCTACGAGGAGAAGCTCAAGTCCGAGATGTCCAAGAGCTCCGCTCCGACCCTGTTCCAGGTCAACGGCCCCACCGGCCTTAAGAACTGGAAGGATTACTGCGCCGACCTGTCCGATACCAAGCTTCGCGGTGAGCTCATTGACGACTCCCTGGCTCTGCAGTCCGACGGCAAGGATCTGGGTATCGACTGGGTCCAGGAGAGCTACGGCATCATCTACAACAAGCAGCTGCTCGAGAAGGCTGGCTACAAGGCCGAGGACATCAACTCCTTCGACAAGCTGAAGGCTTGTGCCGACGACATCCAGGCCCGCAAGGACGAGCTTGGTGTTGAGGGTGCCTTTACTTCCGCCGGCATGGATGACTCCTCCAGCTGGCGCTACACCACCCACCTCGCCAACCTCCCGCTCTACTACGAGTTCGAGAAGGAGCACAACCAGGAGGACGACGAGATCAAGGGCGAGTATCTCGACAACTTCAAGCAGATTTTCGACCTGTACATCACCGACTCCACCTGCGATCCTTCGCAGCTTGCCTCCAAGACCGGCGACGACGCCACCAACGAGTTCGCAACCGGCAAGGCCGTCTTCTATCAGAACGGTTCTTGGGCCTACGCTGACCTCACCAAGGCCGGCATGACCGACGATCAGATTGGCATGATGCCCATCTACATCGGTGTCGACGGCGAGGAGAACCAGGGCCTGTGCTCCGGCGGCGAGAACTACTGGTGCGTCAGCTCCCAGGCTTCCGAGGATGCCCAGAAGGCCACCGAGGACTTCATGTATTGGTGCGTCACTTCTGACACCGCCACCAGCATCATCGCTGACAAGATGGGTCTGACTGCCCCGTTCAAGAGCGCTAAGGAGACCACCAACGTCTTCTCGCAGCAGGCCGTTGCCATGGCCAAGGACGGCAAGAAGACCGTCGCTTGGGACTTCGTTTACATCCCCTCTGAGGAGTGGAAGAAGAACCTCAAGCAGGCTCTGATTGCCTATGCTGCCGACAACAGCAAGTGGGACGGCGTCAAGAACGCCTTCGTCGATGGCTGGAAGACCGAGAAGGCTGCTTCCGAGTAAGCAGTTGCTGCCCAAGCTATCTGATTAGCGACAGGGGGCGGGCAGACGTTGGTTTGCCCGCCCCCTGCATATTGAAAGGACCCTTCTATGGGCAAAGCACTCAAGCGCTGGTGGCCGCTCTTTATGCTGCCCACGTGTCTGGCGTTTATGATCGGGTTCGTGATCCCCTTTATCCAGGGTTTCTATCTCTCGTTCTGCCAGTTTATTACCATCAACAACACGCACTTTGTCGGTATCGAGAACTACGTGCGCGCACTGTCCGATCCGCAGTTTGCCACGTCGTTCTTCTTTACCGTGGCGTTTGCCTTCCTGTCGACGGTGCTCATCAACGTGATCGCGCTGGCCATCGCGCAGGCGCTCACCCGCAAAGCGCTCAAGGGCACCAACATCTTCCGTACGATCTTCTTTATGCCTAACCTGATCGGCGGCATCGTGCTGGGCTACATCTGGCAGATTCTGATCAACTGCCTGCTCTCCAACGTGGGCGCCCAGCTCATCGCCCTTAACTCTGCTGCTGGCTTCTGGGGCCTTATCATCCTGACCCTGTGGCAGCAGGTCGGCTACATGATGATCATCTACATCGCTGGTCTGCAGTCCATTCCGTCCGACTACATCGAGGCCGCCAAGGTCGACGGTGCCACGGCATGGCAGACGTTTTGGAAGGTTAAGATCCCTAACCTGATGCCGACCATCACCATCTGCCTGTTCCTGTCCATCACCAACGGCTTTAAGCTGTTCGACCAGAACCTCGCCCTTACCGGCGGCGCCCCCGCGCACTCCACCGAGATGCTCGCCCTGAACATCTACAACACGTTCTATTCGCGTGCCGGTATCGCATGGCAGGGCATCGGTCAGGCCAAGGCGGTTATCTTCTGCATCCTGGTCGTAGCCATCTCCATGATTCAGCTTAAGGCCACGAGGTCCAAGGAGGTGCAGCAGTAATGAAACGCGATAAGGTTATCAACCGCGCGCTCTCGATTTTCTTTACGATTCTGTCGCTCGCGTGGATCTACCCCGTGTTCATGATTGCGCTCAATTCCTTTAAAAAGGCAACTGCAATCAGCACCACCACGGCATTCGATCTGCTCACGCCCGAGACGTTCAACGGCCTCGCAAACTACATGCATGCCCTTAACGAGCAGGGCTTTGCCTCGGCATTTATGTACTCGCTCATCATCACGGTCACGTCGGTCGTGCTGATTCTGGTGTGCTGCTCCATGTGTGCTTGGTACGTAGTGCGCGTCAACAGCAAGATCTCGAACTTCTTCTATTACCTGTTCGTCTTCTCGATGGTCGTGCCCTTCCAGATGCTCATGTTCACGCTGTCCAATTTGGCGGACCGCATCGGCTTCAACACGCCGTTCAACATCTGCTTTATCTACCTCGGCTTTGGCGCGGGCCTGGCGGTCTTTATGTTCGCCGGCTTTGTAAAGAACATTCCGCTCGAGATCGAAGAGGCGGCCATGATTGATGGCTGCAACCCGGTCCAGGTGTTCTTTAAGATCGTCCTTCCCATCATGAAGCCCACCTATCTTTCGGTCGGCATCCTCGAGACCATGTGGGTCTGGAACGACTATCTGCTGCCCTACCTTACGCTCGACTCCACCAAGTACAAGACCATTCCTATCTTGATCCAGTACTTCCGCGGCGGCTACGGCCACGTCGAGCTCGGCCCCATGATGGCCTGCATCATGATGGTCGTTATCCCCATCGTCATCATGTACATCCTCTGTCAGAAGTACATCATCGACGGCGTGGTGGCAGGTGCCGTCAAGGGCTGATGCCGTAACTGTTTTGCAAGTTTCTGCGGCGCCCCTCAGCGCGGCGCCGCATATCGAAAGGTAGAGACATGGCCGAGATCGTTCTCAAACATGTTCAGAAGGTGTATCCCAACAACGAGTCAAAAAAGAAGGGCTTCTTTGGCAAAAAGAAGAAGACCGAGGAGAAGAAGCACAACCTCAAGGTTACCGAGGACGGTGTGCTCGCTGTAGAGGACTTCAACCTCACCGTTCACGACCAGGAGTTCGTCGTCCTCGTTGGCCCCTCTGGCTGCGGTAAGTCCACGACGATGCGCATGGTCGCCGGCCTGGAGGACATTACCTCGGGCGATGTGTTCATCGACGGCAAGCGCGTCAACGACGTCGCTCCTAAGGACCGCGACATCGCCATGGTGTTCCAGAGCTACGCTCTGTACCCCAACATGACGGTGTACGAGAACATGGCGTTTACGCTTGAGCTCAAGAAGGTTCCCAAAGACGAGATCGACCGCAAGGTTCGCTCCGCTGCCGAGATTCTGGGCATTACCGAGTACCTCGACCGTAAGCCCAAGGCGCTCTCCGGCGGCCAGCGCCAGCGTGTCGCTATCGGCCGCGCCATCGTGCGTGACCCCAAGGTCTTCCTGATGGACGAGCCACTGTCCAACCTGGATGCCAAGCTCCGTAACCAGATGCGTGCCGAGCTCATCAAGCTGCGCCACGAAATCAAGGGCACCTTCATCTACGTTACTCACGACCAGACCGAGGCCATGACCCTTGGCGACCGCATCGTGGTCATGAAGGACGGCGTCGTCCAACAGATCGCCACGCCGCAGGAGGTCTTCAACCATCCCGCGAACATCTTCGTCGCCGGCTTCATCGGCGTGCCGCAGATGAACTTCTTCGATGCCCAGCTGGTGCGCTCGGGCAATGGCTTTACCGTCAAGACCGAGGATATGAACGTGGCGCTCGCCCCCGAGACTTGCGCTCAGCTTGCCCTCAACTGGGACGGCGGCGACGTGAAGGAGATTACGGCCGGCGTGCGTCCCGAGCAGATCCTGCTTGCCGACAAGGACGAGGAGGGTGCGCTCCAGGGCACCGTCGAGGTGACCGAGCTCATGGGCTCGACCGAGCATGTCCACGTGACCGCTCCCGACGGCCAGTTTGTCCTGATTATCCCCGTCGTCGACCTCGAGGCCAAGGGCGCGCTCAAGGCTGGCGACACCATCTGGTTCAAGTTCGAGAAGAACGCGACCCATCTCTTCGATAAGGTGTCTGGCAAGAACCTTATCTAGGCCCGGTGCATCCAGGCCCTCCCTTTGGTCGACTGCGGTATTGCCATCCTTTTGCCGCGGTCACATATAAGGCTCCCCTCCCGTCCACTGGGCGAGAGGGGAGCCTTTCTTTGTGTTGGGGTTGTCTGGCCGGTCGTTTGTCTCGATCTGTAACAGGTAGGGCCGATTTCGGACGTTAGATGTTACAGATCGAGACGGTTCCGCCGAGCTAACCATTTCATCTAAATCTGTAACACCAAAGGCGAATTTCAGCTGCTAGATGTTACAGATTGAGATAAACCCAAGGGGAGGGGCCGGTATGTCTCAATCTGTAACAGCTGGGGCCGTTTTTACCGAGTAGCTGTTACAGATCGAGATTCTTCGGTCGAGTCGGGTTGCAGGGTAACGTGCGGGCACAAAAAACGGAGCCGTGTCGCCACGACTCCGTTTCTCAAGAGGATGGGTAAGGGAAGTGAAATTAGTTCAGGTGCCAGATCTCGTCGTTGTACTGGGAGATGGTGCGGTCGGACGAGAAGGTGCCGGCGTTGGCGATATTGATGAGCGCCTTGCGCATCCAGGCGTCCTGGTCCTCGTAGTCGGCCAGCACGCGCTCCTTGGTCTGGATGTACTCCTCAATGTCGAGCAGGGCCATAAACCAGTCCTTGCCCTTAATGTCGTCGTGCAGGCGCTGCAGGCGCTCGGCATTGCCGGTCGCCATAAAGGCCGGGTTGGTGATGAAGTCCACCAGCAGTTTAATGCCGGGCTTGCGGTAGAGCACACCGGCGTCATAGGTGCCGTTGGCATAGAGCTGCTCGACCTGTTTGGACGAGGCACCAAAGGTATAGATGTTCTCGTCGCCCACGAGCTCGGCAATCTCCACGTTGGCACCGTCGAGCGTGCACAGGGTTAGGGCGCCGTTGAGCATGAACTTCATGTTGGAGGTGCCGCTCGCTTCCTTGGAGGCCAGGCTGATCTGCTCGGAGATATCAGCGGCGGGGATCACGCGCTCGGCGGCGGTGACGTTGTAGTTCTCGATCATGACAACCTGCAGGTAGGGAGCCACGTCGGGGTCGTTTGCAATCCACTGCGACAGCGTCAAGATCAGATGGATGATGTCCTGCGCGATAGTGTAGGCAGGCGCCGCCTTGCCGCCAAAGATGATGGTGACGGGGTGCTTAGGTCTGTTGCCGTTCTTGATATCGAGGTACTTCCAGATGATGTAGAGCGCGAGCATCTGCTGGCGCTTGTACTCGTGGATGCGCTTGACCTGGACGTCGATGATGGCGTTGGAGGGAATGGTCACGCCCTGCTCGAGCGCCATGAACTGGCGCATGATGGTCTTGGCCTCGACCTTGGTGGCGGCCAGGCGCTCAAGAACGTCCTTGTCGTCGGCGAACTTGGCGAGTTTGCTCAGATCGCCGGTGCTGCGCCAGTCGGTGCCGATCACATCGTCGAGCAGGCTGGCGAGCGCGGGGTTGGCCCCATGGATCCAGCGGCGGAAGGTGATGCCGTTGGTCTTGTTGGAGAACTTATCGGGATAGATTTCGTAGAACGGATGAAGCTCGGTGTCCTCCAGGATCTTGGTGTGGAGGGCGGCTACGCCGTTGATGGAGAAGCCAAAGTGGATGTCCATGTGGGCCATGTGGACGGTGTCGTGCTCGTCGATGATGGCGACGCGCGGGTCATCGTGCTCGGCCTTCGCGATCTCATCGAGCTTGACGATAATGTCGGCGATGGCAGGGGAGACCTTCCGCAGGCTGGTGAGCGGCCACTTCTCGAGCGCCTCGGCAAGAATCGTGTGGTTAGTGTAAGCGACCATGGAGCGTACGATGGTCACGGTCTCGTCAAACTCGATGCCATGCTCAGTGGTGAGCAAGCGAATGAGCTCGGGGATGACCATGGTGGGGTGCGTGTCGTTGATCTGGACAACGGCGTAATCGGCCAGATCGTGCAGGTTGCTGCCGCGCTCGACGGCCTCGTCGATCAGGAGCTGGGCGGCGTTGCTCACCATGAAGTACTCCTGATAGATGCGAAGTAGGCGGCCCTGCTCGTCGGAATCGTCGGGGTAGAGGAACAAGGTGAGGTTCTTGGCGATCTCGGTCTTGTCGAAGTCGATGGAGCTGCCGGGGACCAGGCCGTCGTCGACGCTCGCCAGGTCGAACAGGCGCAGGCGGTTCTTGGTGGGCTGGCCGTAACCGGGCACATCGATGTTGACGAGCTTAGAGGTAACGGCAAAATCGCCGAACTCGACGGTGTAGGAGCGGCCATCGTCGACTAGGATGTCCTGCTCACCGAGCCACTCGTCGGGGACGGCCTTCTGCTGGTTGTCGACAAAGCGCTGACGGAACAGACCGTAGTGATAGTTGAGGCCCACGCCATCGCCGGTCAAGCCCAGCGTGGCGATGGAATCCAAGAAGCACGCGGCCAGGCGACCCAGGCCACCGTTGCCGAGCGACGGCTCGACCTCGAATTCCTCGATCTTGTTGAGGTCGTGGCCTGCGGCGGTGAGCTGGTCCTTAACCTCGTCGTAGATGCCGAGGTCGATCATGTTGTTGATGAGCAGCTTACCGATCAAAAATTCGGCGGAAATGTAATAGAGCTTTTTCTTGCCGTTGTTGAGCGGGCAGGCGGCGGAGCGCTCTTGCACGAGTTTGACCAGCAGCTTGTAAATGCGACGGTCGTCGAGCTGTTCGAGCGAGGTGCCAAAAGACTGCTCGGCAAGATCCGCAAGATTGATACGGGGCATGTTTCCTCCTGTGATGGGTTGATTGCATGTCAGAAATTCAAAAGAAGCCCGCGCGAGGGATTGGAGTTGCCTCGCGCGGGGAAAACGGACGCGTCCGCATGATGGGGTGGGGTCGGGCGCGGTGGCTTCTATTGAGGGAGCTCGATTCCGGCTTCCGACGGGATGCGGAAGTAGGTCTCGGTCCAGTCGGTGAGTTTGTGCTCGAGCTCGCGGGTGATGGCGCCGTCGAGCATGCGCCAGGTCCAGTTGCCGCCCAGCGTGGCGGGGGTGTTGATGCGCGCCTCGTTGCCCAAGTTGAGCAGGTCCTGCATGGTGTAGATGCACGTGTCGCTCACGCTGGCGGCGATGGTGCGATTGAGTGCATCTGCCATGGGCTCGCCCGCCTGCTGATGGGTGTACAGGGCTGCCTGCTCACGCTGACGCGGGGTGGCCGTTCCCTCAAACCAACCGCGCGCCGTCTCGTTGTCGTGGGTGCCCACGTAGGCGACGGTGTTGGCGGTGTAGTTATGCGGCAGGTAGTACGAGTTGGTGCCCTCAAAGGCAAACTGCAGGATCTTCATGCCGGGGAAGCCCGAGTTGTCGCGCATGTCGATGACGCCGGGGGTGAGGAAGCCCAGGTCCTCGGCGATGATGGGCAGCGTGCCGAGCTTTTCCTCGAGTGTCTTGAAGAACTTGAGGCCGGGACCCTGCGTCCACGAACCGTAGGACGAATCGGGCGAGGAGAACGGCACCTCCCAATAGGCCTCGAAGCCGCGGAAGTGATCCAGGCGGATGACGTCGTACATGTCGAGGGCGGCGCGAATGCGGCCCTCCCACCAGGAGAAGCCGTCGGACTCCATGGCGTCCCAGTCGTAGATGGGGTTGCCCCAGTACTGGCCGGTGGCCGAGAACTGGTCGGGCGGCGTGCCGGCGACGCTCACGGGATTGCCGGCGGCGTCGATCTTAAAGAGCTCAGGTGTCGCCCACATCTCGACGGAGTCACGCGAGACATAGATGGGCAGGTCGCCGATGATGAGAATGTCGCGATCGTTGGCATAGGCCTTGAGGCGGCTCCACTGGCGATCGAAGAAGTACTGCGTCATCTGGTGGTAGAGCATACGCGCCGGATGGTCGGCGCAGACCTTGGCGGAAGCCTCGCCGCGGGTGCGGAGCTCCGCGGGCCACTCCCAAAACGCCTTGAGACCGCACTCCTCTTTGACGGTCATGAACTCACAGTAGGGGATGAGCCAGTCCTCGTTGGCTTGGATAAAGTCATCGAAATCGGCTGGCTTGTCGGCGGCAAAGCGCTCAGCGGCGCGGTCGAGAATCTGACGGCGGCCGCCAAAGATAGCACCGTAGTCGACATTGCTGGGGTCGGATCCCAGATACACGCCATCGATATCGCGCTGCTCCAGATACCCTGCCTCGATAAGCTCGGCAAAGTCGATAAAGTTGGGGTTGCCAGCGCGGGCCGAGAACGACTGATAGGGCGAATCGCCATAGCTGGTCGTCGTAAGGGGCAGAATCTGCCAGTAATGTTGTTTGCACGAGGCGAGAAAATCGACGAAGTCGTAGGCATTCCAGCCAAAGCCGCCGATTCCGTATGGTCCGGGCAGAGATGAGACGGGCATGAGGACGCCGCTTGCACGCTCCATGAATGCGCTCACCAACCTTCTTGTTGTGGGGTCGGCCTGCCAATGGGTGTGCAGTCCGCCTCCGATGTTCTGATTCGATACGCCTATTGTAAAACATGTTGTTTAAACATGTACAGGCAAGATAAAAAAGTTGGTCGATTTTCGGCGAATGGTTACATGCCATGAAAAAGCCCCGACCTCACAACGTGAGATCGGGGCAAGAGCGGTATGTAGGTTTTTTGCTACTCGGCGTCGGCGAAGCCGTTGGGGTTGTGGCTCTGCCAGTTCCAGCTATCGCGGCACATGTCCGCGATGTCGTACTGGGCCTTCCAGCCCATCATGCGCTCGGCCTTGGAGGCGTCGCACCAGTTGGCAGCGATGTCGCCGGCGCGGCGCTCGCGGATCACGTAGGGCAGCTCCTTGCCACAAGCCTTGGAGAAGGCGGCGACGACCTCGAGTACCGAGGTGCCGGTGCCGGTGCCCAAGTTAAAGATCTCGACGCCGGTCTTGCCGTTCATCCAGTTAAGGGCGGCAACGTGACCAGAGGCCAGATCGCACACGTGGATGTAGTCGCGCACGCCGGTGCCGTCGGGGGTGGGGTAGTCGTTGCCAAAGACCTGAACGGCCTCGAGCTTGCCCACGGCGACCTGGGCGACATAGGGCACCAGGTTGTTGGGGATGCCCTTGGGGTCCTCGCCGATCAGGCCCGACGGATGAGCGCCGATGGGGTTGAAGTAACGGAGCAGCACGACGTCCCACTCGGGGTCGGCGGTGTGGACGTCCATAAGGATCTGCTCGATCATCCACTTGGTCCAACCATAGGGGTTGGTCGCGGGCTTCTTAGGATCCTCCTCGGTGACGGGCGGGTTGTCCGGGTCGCCGTAGACGGTCGAGGAGCTCGAGAAGATGATGGACTTGCAGCCATGGTTGCGCATGACGTCGATGAGCACCAGGGTGTTCTCGATGTTGTTGTGGTAGTACTCGACGGGCTTGCTCACCGACTCGCCGACGGCCTTAAAGCCGGCAAAGTGGATGACGCGGTCGATCTGATGGGTATCGAAGATCTTGTTCATCGCATCGCGGTCGAGCACGTTGGCCTCGTAGAAGGTGAGGTTCTTGGCGGCCTCGTCGCCCACGATGGTCTTGACGCGGTCGACGGCGACGGCGCTGGAGTTGGAGAGATCATCGACGATGACGACCTGGTAGCCACCCTCGAGCAGCTGAACGACGGTGTGCGAGCCGATAAAGCCGGCGCCACCGGTAACGAGGACGCAGGTGTCTTTGGGGTCGAGTGCTTTGGACATGTAGTCTCCTATCGAATCAGGAACACTTCTTCAGGGGAGTATAGCGCAGGCAGGGACGCCCAAATTGTGCGCTGTAGGAAAAGCAGAGGATTGTGCTAACGTACTCATAGAAGAGCTTGCGTACGCATAACCTGATCTTTGGCATTTGCTTACGAGCCGCTGACCTTGTAGTTTCCTGCCGTTCGTGGAAATCGTTGGGACGCGCCATATGTACGCTAATATGTATGAGTTGAGCGACATATAAATAAACATGTAACGGAGTACATATGTCACCAAACAGCGATTCCATCCTTTCCCAGGAGCTCTCGCGCCGCACTGCCCTCAAGGCCCTGTTCGGCGCCGCTTCTGCGGCAGTTCTTTTTGGCCTGCCCGCTCGCGCCCATGCGGCGGAGGCTTCCAAAGAAACCACCGATAAACTGAATGCCGCCCAGGCCCAGCTCGACGAGGTTCAGGCCCAGCTCGACAGCATCGCAAATGAGTATGCGGCGCTGGCCAACAAGAATGCCCAGACCCTCAACGACATCGAGAATGTCCAGGGCAAGATTGACGACACGCAGGCCCAGATCGATGAAAAGAAGGCCGAGCTCAAGAAGAAGCGCAACGACCTTTCCGATCGCGTGGCCGCCAGCTACAAGTCCGGCGGCACGAACATCCTGTCGCTGCTGCTGGCCTCTGGCTCGTTTGAGGAACTCGTCGCCAACGCGCATTACGTTGAGAAGATCAACAAGAGCGACCGCGACGCCATCGAGGATATCCAGACGATTCAGTCTGAGCTCGACGCACAGAAGACCGAGCTCGAAGCACAAAAGGCCGACCTGGAGAAACTCAAGGACCAGCAGACGGCTCAGATGCAGGATATGCAGGCCAAGCAGCAAGAAGTCCAGACCGTGCTGAACGGTCTTTCCGACGACGTCAAGGAGCTCATGGCTCAGCGCGATTCCGAGATCCTCGCTGCCGCCCAGGCCGAGGAGGCCGCTAGGAAGGCTGCCGCTGCCGCGGCTGCCGCGAACAAGAACAATTCCTACTCGGGTGGTTCAAGCTCGGGTGGCGGATCGTATGCGCCCGGAACCCCGCAACAGAATGCCGGCTCGGGCAAACAGCAGGCCGTCGTCAACGCGTGCTACTCCACGCCTTCGCCGGGTCAGAACTGGTGCGCGGCGTGGGTTACCAATGTCTTCCGTAACGCCGGCGTTGGCTACTTTGGCGGTAACGCGTGCGATATGTTTAACGCATGGTGCTATAGCTCCGACCGCTCGGCGCTGCAGGTGGGCATGATCGTGGCCGATTCCTCGCACAGCGGCACGGGTGCTCCGGGCCTTATCTACGGTCATGTGGGTATCTACGTTGGCGGCGGCATCGTTATGAGCAACGAGGGTGCCATTACGTCTAAGTCGCTTGACTCGTTTATTAGCTTCTATGGCACTGGCTCTGGCGTGCGTTGGGGCTGGCTCGGCGGTATTGCGCTGTCGTAGCTGCGGCTTGAAGCAAGTTGGTCCGTGGCTGCCCGGAAGGCATTAGGTTGCCTGCTCGGACAGTCCTGCTCGCACGGAGAGCACATTAAGTGCTCTCCGGCTCGTGCGGAACTCGCGATCAACCTAATGCCTTCCGGGCAGCCACGGACCTCTCGGATCCAATACGCCACACACCGGACTGGGTTATCTGAATAAATATGGCGAAGGCCCCTTTCGGGGCCTTCTTTTTTATTAGAGGAATTCGCCTACTCGGTGGACTTCGGGTTCTAGGTCTACGTCGAACTGCTCTTTGACGGTTGCTTGGATGTGGCGGATGAGTTCGTCGACGTCGGCGGCGGTGGCGTGGTTGGCGTTGACGATGAAGCCGCAGTGTTTTTCGCTCACCTGGGCGCCGCCGACGGCGTGGCCGCGCAGGCCGGCGTCCATGATGAGCTTGCCGGCAAAGTGGCCTTCGGGGCGCTTGAAGGTGGAGCCGGCGCTCGGCATGTCGAGCGGCTGCTTGTCTTCGCGGCGCTGGCGGTAGTCGTCCATGTCGGCCTTGATCATCGCGGCGTTACCCGGGGCGAGATTGAAAGTGGCCGAAAGCACGATAAAGCCGTCGTCGGCGATGCGGCTCTTGCGATAACCCAGGTTGAGCTCGTCGACATCGAACTCGATGATATTGCCGCTGCCGCGGGTGCCGTCGTCGAGCATGCGAGCGGGCTTGTAGACACGCACGGACTCCAGTACGTCGGCCATGCAGGCACCGTAGGCACCGGCGTTCATGTAGCAAGCGCCGCCGACCGATCCGGGGATGCCCGAGATGGGCTCCATGCCGGTGAGACCGGCCTCGGCTGCCGCCGCGGCGACATCGGAAAGCAAGGCGCCGGCTGCTGCCGTAACGTGCATGTCATCGACCGTAATGTCGGAGAGGCCCTCGCCCAGCGCCACGACGACGCCGCGGATGCCCTTGTCACCGACGAGCAAGTCGGAGCCGTTGCCCACGATAGTAAGCGGCAAGTTGCAGCGATAGCAGGTGTCAAGCGTGGCGACGAGTCCCTGCTCGGTATCGGGCGTGACAAAGACGTCGGCCGGACCGCCGATCTTAAACGTGGTGTGCTCGCGCATGGGCTCGCTCATGAGTACGTTGTCCTCGCCGGCAACGCCAGCGAGCGCGCAGAGCAGGTCCTCGTTAAAAAAGTCGTTCTCGTGCATACGGATATCCGCCTTTTGGTGGTTGTTGTCATCGATCGATTGCAATATACCCCACCTGGACGGATTTGGTGCGCTGGCGGCGATAAAACAGCCGTCCACCGGATTGGTAAAGTGTTTATCACCGAGGTAGATGGGCAGTCGCTATACTTTCAAGAGATTGCGCGTAAACCCGGAAGGAGCGAGATGGCCAACAAAGTCACCCTCAAGCAGATCGCCCAGGAGGTGGGGCTTTCCCCTTCGTCGGTTTCGCTTGTTCTCAATAATCGGCCCTGTCGCATCTCGGAAGAAAACCGCAAGCTCATCAAGGAGGTTGCGGCGCGCAACCACTATGTTCCCAACCAGATTGCGCGCAGCCTGGTCATGCGCGAGTCGCGCACACTGGGCCTTATCGTTCCCAATATCGAGAGCCGCTTTTTTGCCTCGCTCGCCGGCAGCTTGGAAAAGCGCTGCCGCGAGGACGGCTATGCGCTCTTTATTACCAGCTCGGGTGGAAGCGCCGATGACGATTTGGAACTGCTGCGCCAGCTGGTGACGCGCGGCGTCGACGGTGTCTTTCTGGTGGTGGGTGACGAGTTCTCCGACGATCGCGCCCTGCGCGAGGAAGTGAGCCATCTGCCCATTCCTGCCGTGATGGTCGATCGCGCCATTGAGGGCCTCGAGTGCGACAAGGTGATGTTCGACCACGAGATGGGCGGCTACATGGCTACGCGGTATCTGATTGAGCAGGGTCATCGCCGCATCGCCTGTCTGGTTAACGCGCGTCGCTCCAATACGGGCCGCAAGCGACTCGCCGGCTATGAGCGCGCGCTGCGCGAGGTGGGACTGCCCATCGACGCGCGCCTGGAGTTTGAGAGCGAGTACTACATTCCGAGCGCATACGAGGCCTCGGAGGCGGTGCTCGCAACCGATGCCACCGCCGTGTTCGCAAGCTCGGATAACATTGCCCTTGGCTTGCTCAAGCGCTTGCACGAGATGGGGAAGAGCATCCCGGGCGACATCTCTGTGGTGAGTTACGACAACTCGGCGGCCGACGTTCTCTTTGAGCCGGCGCTGACCGCGATTGAGCAGGATCCCGGTGTCCTTGCGGAGCATGCTTTTGGCTGCATGTCCAAGCGTCTTGCCGGTAGGGGCGGTAGACGTGCCGAAGAGGTCGTTCTGGAGCCGGCGCTTATCGTGAAGGACAGCGTGCTCGACCTTACCGAATATAGCTAAGCGTACTTGTTTGTTTGCATAGATTGCATGCGGAGTGTCCGCTATTTGCCGGTGGGGCCGGGGTGCCTGCTTTGTTTTGAGAAGTTCGCGAAGCCCACTTCTCAAAACAAAGCAGGCACCCCGGCCCTCGTCCGTGAACTTTTCCGCTGGGCGAGCCATAGGCGCCACGCACCGATGTGATAAAGCGGCGGCTTGAAATTGGTGCTATATTCAGCTTGAGTTGTTTAATGCTAGTACGGGAGGCTGATATGGGGCTGTTCAAGAAGAAAAACCCGCAGGATGCCTTTGATCCCGATGTGTTTACCATCACGGATACGATTTTGGACCCGCCGCGGTTTACGTTTTTGCCGGCTATCTACCAGGATGCCACGCGTCGCAAGTGGGCCGTGCATCAGCGCGGCGGCGAGCCGAAGATTTTTGACTATGCGGACGTGCTGCAGTGCGAAGTGGCCGAGGCGGGCGATCCGGAGGCCGATGAAGCGGTCTCTAAACAGGAATTTGCTCAGCGTATTCTGGCAAATCCCGCTAAGGCGGCAAAAATGAACGCTGCCAAACGTAATATGTGTCTTGGTATGGGCGTTGTTGTGGCGGTTCAGATGGGAAAAGACGAGGTTTCCAAATTAGAGATTCCCGTTATGACCGACGAAGTCAAACGCGATTCAAGCCTATATAAGTCGTATCGGAATGTCGCCGAGAGGATCAAGGCCGAATTTGATGCCATGGGAGGGCTGGCCTAATTTTGGCGGCATACGTTTCTGAATGAGGAGTCTGTGCAATGGCAGGCGAATCTTATGCAATTCCCCCCAAAGATCGTGCTGTTGAGGGAATTCTTTGGTATATCCAGCACCATCAGCTTGCCGGCGGCGATCGCCTGCCGGCCGAGCGCGTGCTGTGCGAAGAGATCGGCGTTTCGCGTACGGCGTTGCGCGCTGGTATCACGCGGCTCATCTCGTGTGGAACGCTCGAGAGCCGTCGCGGATCGGGTACGTATTTGTGTCCTCCTAAGCCGCTGAACATCTTCCAGGAAACGTATAACTTTTCCGATGCTGTGCGGACTGCCGGCCTGCATCCCTCTTCTCGTCTGGTTTCCACCGAGACCATCGAGGCGGATAAGACGCTTGCTGACAAGCTTGGGGTGGCTGTAGGCGCTCCTTTGCTCCGCATGCAGCGCGTTCGACTTATTGAGGGCGAGCCGGCGTCAATCGAGACGGCTCACGTTAACCTGTCCCTGTGCCCCGCGCTTTCCGATCATGATTTTGAGTGTGAGAGCCTTTACGATGTCTTGCTCAAAGAAGGTGGCGTGCGTGTTGAGCATGGACGTGAGCATATCTCCATCTCGCGTTTGAACGCCGAAGAGGCCGAGCTGCTCCAGCAAGAAGAGGGAACGCCGGTGTTCTATGAGAGCACGATCGAATTTGATAAGGACATGCGTTTTGTGGAGCATTGCAAATCGGTGATTTTGCCCACAAAGTTCCGCTTTGCCGATAACGGCGAAGAGAACGGCATGAGGAGCGTGGCAGGTGAACAATGGCTGAAACAGTAGTTGCCACCCCGGTGTATATGTGCATTCGACGCCGCATCGAGGAGCGTATCGAGCGCGGTATATATCCCACGGGTTCCATGATTCCGTCCGAAAAAGACCTCGCTGAGGAATTTGGTACGACACGCTTGACCATCCGAAGTGCTGTCGATGAGCTGGTTCGGCGTGGGCAGATTCGACGCGTCCGCGGAAAGGGCGCGTTTGTGGCACAGAAAGTGCCCGTTGCGTACGAGCGAACAGGAGGCTTTCGCGAATCCGTTCGTGCTTCGGGTGGCGAGCCGTCCGTCCGTATCCTCGCGCGTTCCAAGCGTTATGCGGGCCCATATTATGCCAACCTGTTTGGCATTGCCGAGGACGATTTGCTGTATTCGATTCGGCGTTTGAACTGCGTCAACGGCGATCCCGTATCGATTGAGACGGCGTTCATCCCGTGCCTGCTGTTTCCCACAATCGAAGATATTGACGTGTCGGTCTTCAGTTTGTACGAGACCTATGAGATGTTGGGCCGAAAGCCGGTCATGGCACAGGAAAAGCTCGATATCGAAGCGCTGGGCGCGCGAGATGCCGGCCTGCTTGGACTGGAGCAGGGCGATCTTGCCTTGACGCTTGAGTGCGTGAGCTTCGATGCGAGCGGCCAGGCGATCGAGTACGTCAAGTCGTTTAACCGCGGTGATGCGGGTGGATATACCTATACGTACTAGCTGATTTTTTGCATAACGGGCTGAAAAGCTGACGGAATTTTGATTCGTTGAGCAGACTGCATATACAACCTTACATGGCTCAAAATCGACCGTTCGCCGATGGGGATAAATTAATCGACAAAGAGGTATCAAAAAGCCGTAACCTGTAACTGTGATTGGTATCAAATACTAATGATTTATAACGAGGTGAGACGATGAAGATGCTCGATTACGTTCAGCTTGCCCATGTGCGCATGGGAGAGAACCTCGAGCGTTCGTCTGAGCTGGTAGCGCAGCTCGTTGATATTTTCCAGTCCGGTTCTTTTGACGCGCTGCGCATCGTTGCTTCGGGTTCGTCGCGCCATGCTGCCGATTGCGCCCGCGATTACCTGCAAGATGCCCTGCAAATGCAGGTGTCCGTTGTGACGCCCGAGGCCTTCGTCGATTTTGAACACACCTATCCGCAGCATGCGCTCAACATTGCCATCTCCCAGAGTGGCTATTCGACCAACACCATTGCGGCGCTCGATTACATGCGCGCACACGATATGGCTGCAGTTGCGCTCACGGCAAACGTCGAGGCACCCATCAAGGAGCACGCTGACATCGTTCTTGACTACGGTGTGGGCGTCGAGTCGGTGGACTTTGTGACTCTGGGCGTTGAGGTTCTCGTTGAGTACCTGGTGCTCTTTGGTGTGTACGGCGGTCAGGCGCGCGGAACGATTGACGCCAAGGGCGTTGCCCAGCGTCTTGACGACCTGCGCGAGGCTATCCATGCCAATGCCGTGATGTGCAAGACCGCCGAGGCATATGTCCAAGACCGCATGCTCGAGCTTTCTGAGCACATGCCCGCCATGGTCGTCGGCAACGGCCCCAACTACGGTGTTGCCGAGGAGGCGGCGCTCAAGCTGAGCGAGACCATCAAGATTCCTGCCATGCATCACGAGGGCGAGGAGTTCGTTCACGGTCCCGAGATGCAGATAACTCCAGGCTACCTGGTGTTTATTGTCGACGATCCGCAGGGGTCGGAGCGTCTTGCGAATATCGCCGATGCGCTATCGAACGTTACGGCAAAAACGGTGCTGCTCACGGCCCATCCCAGGGGTAGGGCTCATGAGGTTGCGGTACCTCAGGTGGCTCCGCTGCTCAGCGCAATTCCCAATCTTGTGTTCTTCCAGACGATTGCGGCCATAATCGCCGAGCGTCTGAAGTCATGGGACGTGCACCCGTATCTCGATGCCGTCTCCAAGCAAATGGAGGTCAAGGCAGAGGGCTACGAAGAGTCAGTCAATGCGCTTAAGGCCAAAGCGGCTGAGTGTTACGGAATGTAAGCGGGTTTTGATGCCCGTTGGCATGGGGGATGTGGAGACAACCCCAGAAAGGAGAGACAAATGAAGGAAACCGAGAAGATCGAGATCATGCATTTCGACCAGGAGGGCTATCTCGAGGACGGCAAGGCGCTCTACGAGACCGGTAAGAAGATGACCGCGCTCGCCGACAAGGTCGCCGACGAGGGCT
>NZ_JBBNLP010000012.1:0-45470 GCF_040092425.1 Collinsella sp. CLA-ER-H3 | reverse complement strand
GGATGGAGAAGGCTGCAGCGAGAACGAGCGTACAAATCCATACGGCCTTGTCTCTTAGGATTAGTTTGAGAAGAAGTCGACAGTACATTTAGAAGCACCTACGTTCCTCAAAGAATTGTTAGATTAAAAGTAACAGACCGGATGAAGATACGTGCGACGGGGGCGAGGCGAATGGCTGAGCGGTATCGATATGCGGGTTCAACGGTATCACATTGGCCACATAGATTTTTAACTTGCATTTCTACCCGCCCTTTTCGTAGAGTCGCCGATACGTGCTTAGCGCACCCTCGGCGCGTCCGGCAGGCTTTGCGAAATGAGATCCAGGAGACTTCGGCGCAGCATCATCTTGCGGAATGCTTCTAATGAGCCTCCCATCCTTCAAAAACAGAATCTCATCGCACAGCCTATCGACCGAATCCAAGATGTGGGATGACATGATGATGCACGTACCAGAATCGGCCAGCTTCCTGAGAATCTCGGAATGCAAGTCCACCCTGCTGGGGTCGAGCGCGTTCATGGGCTCATCTAATAGAAGGTACCGCGCGCCCGTCGCATACGCGATCGCCAGGGTAAGCTGCTGCTTCATGCCCTGGCTCAGAGTGCGGATCCTCATCTTCGCGAACTCGCCTATCTGCGTTTGTTCCACTATCTCTTCGATATCGCGAGCATGCGGCCACATATCGCAAACCATCTTGAGGTGATCTTCCGCACGCAATCCGGGATACAGCAACGTCCCCTCACCAGGTGCATAGAAGATCATAGAACGGACCTCTCTCGCACCCGTACCCTGCACCTCATCCAGAACGATGCTCCCGTCCACGCGAGGACCCGGCAAACCTGCCATCGCACGCAGCAACGTCGTCTTTCCATGCCCGTTCGGAGCGACGAGACCGTAGACCGTACCCGGGGCAAACTCAGCGTTCACCGAATCTACGAGCACCTTCTTTCCATAAGAGATCGTCAGCGTTTGAAGGTCAATCATCGAGATCATCCCCTTTCGATCTTTGGAACACTCAGGCGCACCATCAACGGAGATACGGCGCCCAAGACCACCAGCAGAGCGCCCGATGCGCCGACGACCTCTCCAAAAGGCATCGCGTTCGTCCCTCGCCCAAGGAACCCAATCGTCCCCACCTGGGAAGCGGGATCAAACGAGGCGAATGGAGCCAGCAGCGCGACGCCCATGCCCACGCTTTCAACATGAGCGCTCAACGAACCCAACACCAAGAGAACCGCGCAAACCATTCCGGTGACAACGGGGTTGCGGCTAATCGCTGCTGTCAACGCAGCGACGACGGAAATCACGCCGTATGCCATGACCAGCAACGGAATACTGCACAACACCGCCTCCCCCACCGTGGACGTTGTCGAAGCTCCCGCCCGAATGAGAGCGACGGGATACTCCGATCCACCCGCACCGTTCTTAATCACGGACACAACGACAGCGGGAACCATCGACACCAAAAGCAGCACCAAGCCAAGCAGGAGAGCCAGCGCAACAGCCGTCAGAAAACGCACATGCGCTGTTGCGGGGATCTGGAGAACCAGAAGGGAACGACACTGCAGGTGGGTGCACGCGAGCGATGTGACAACCACGGGCAACAGCAAAAATAAGGAGGGAAGCGCTGCCTGGAGATACGAAAGGAGGATTAATGGGGGCATCTTCGTACTTAACTCGTAAACCTTGGGGTCCGGCAAGCTCGCGATCGACTCAAGCAGAAGGGCGCGCGCCTCCGCGCGAGAAGGAGTCTCCGGCTCGATTCCGATCGATTGCAGGAGAGTCGCATCTGCCGCGCCCAGCTCACCTCGAGCGCGCTCGTACGTCGCAAGGCTTCGAAACCCCTCCGCAGGCATAGGCGCGTACACGAAACCCGAAAGAGCATCCCGCATGTCTTCCAGGGCCGCTTTGCCCTCGACGTCCATATTCGCAGCGTTCTGCTCTAGATACCGATCTATTGAACGGAGCTCCCCATCCCTATACCGAACAGCGGAAACGTTATCAGCGTCAGGAAACATCTCGACCAGAGCCGGGGCCAGCATCGTCGTCGACATTGCAATCGCGCATACGGCGAGGGTAGGAGAACGCAGGAGCAGTTTCCCCATCGTTCTTACGTATGCAACGGCGGAGGCACAAGCGCTCGAACGAGTTGCCGTTCTCGATGCAGTGAAGGAACCTCTCTCAAGACAAATCGGGGATATCGGGCACGCGCAGCCGCTCTTTCCAGCAACGCAAAGCAGGCTAATTGCCAGCACCTCGATCCCGATTGCGCATACGAGGGCAATCGCGCCACGCTCGAAGCAAAGTCCAGGCAGATTCACTATCTGCGTTGTCGGGTACGGGCTATAGGCGCCGACGGTCAACTCAGTGTTCGCATACGTAAGGGGATTCAACAGGGCGAACTCACGTAAAGCGATGGATCTTCCGTAATACCCGGGAACCATCGTCACCCCCATCAGGGCACATACGAACACGATTCCAAGCGTAGGGTTATTGGCAATCTTCACGGCAAGGTGAACGACAAGCGAGATGAACGCTGCCACCAAGAATTGCAAGATGGCCGTCTGCGCGAACACCAGCCAAGCCGGTTTGATAACCGGAGTCGCATATTGAATGTAGCCTATCGGATAGAACGGCGAGCCCGGGCCATTCTTCACAAGCGCGGCGATTATCCCTGGAAGATTGATGGCGAGGACGGCAAGCATTGCAAAAACACTCGCCCATACGCTCGATGCAACAAGTCTACCCAGCTCGCCCATCGGTGCCTGGATGATGAGCTTTTCACGTTTGTTAAGACGCGCGGCAAGGAACGAGACGGCAACGGCCGTTGCGACCCATAGCAAGTACTCCTTCGATCCGTCATAATAGGTGTACTCTCCATCCGATATCTGCAGAAACGGAAGTAGGGGAGAGAGCGGTGCCAAGATAAGACGTCCCGCGGCAAGAGGGTACAGAAGCGCGGGCATGCTTGATGAAGAGGTATAGACACCGTCCTCCCCCGCATTCACAAGCGCATCCGCATAGGATGCTGACAATTCCTGCTCAACACGGGTTATTCCCGACTCGAGGTATTCGACCCGTCCGTCGATGCCAGCCGCGCTCCTGAAGACGGGCAGAGCACAAAGAACCATCAACGCAACAACGACAACACAGAGCGACCTGGAGGAGAGAAGCGACCTAAAGATCGCCTTCGAGATTTTGAGCATATTCATCGCCAACCTTAACCTCATCCAGTCGGAACAGAGGGGCCGAACAAAATGCTCGGCCCTTATTACTTGCCGGCAAAGTCAATTTAACATAAACTGTTAAAAAGTAACCTGAGTTTTTTAAATTCTTCGGAGGTTATTATGAGTTCCGACAATCGCACTCCCCGGCTTCATTCCTTCCGCATCGCATGTGCGATAGCCTCTGCGACCCTTTGCGCCACCGCCATCGCACAAGTGGCGTTCTCCTTAAAGCCAGCAATCGAAGTGCTCGACAACCCTGTAATTGCAGACTCCCCCGCGTATCCAGCCCTTGCGATCTCGACATTGGTCCCTGCCGTCATCGGTATCGCTACGACCATCCTCAGCGCCGTTCTCGTGTGGACGATCAAGAGCGGAGACCCCTTCAAGAAAGGGTCTGCGACATGCTTGAAGGTGCTCGGCATTCTCTTCGTTGTTCAAGCTGCCACCAGCCTCTACGCCGGCTCACTCAAAACCTCCGTTTCGATGTTTGGCGGCGAGGGGGCCGTCGGCGCCCAAGAGATCGCTTCATCATTCGATTGGACCTCTCTGGTTCTCGGCATCGTCCTGTTCATGCTTTCCCAGCTCTTCTTGTACGCCCGAGAGCTGTACCTCGACTCCGACGAGATTGCGTAAGGAAACGCCATGCCCGTAATTGTTCGCCTCGACAAGATCATGGCCGAGCGAAAGATTTCCTCGAACGAACTTGCCGAAAGGATTGGAACCACGCCCGTGAACCTGTCCCGTATTAAAAAAGGGCATATTCGCGGCATTCGCTTCAACACACTCGAGCAGCTATGCCTCGCCCTTCGTTGCCAACCCGGAGACCTTCTCGAAGTCATGAGCGAAGAGGATGCCCGAAAGGAGTTCGGACTCGATTGGTCCGCCGAGGATTAGAGGGCGGTCGTACTCGCCCTGCACACGGGGATGCGAATCGGCGAGGTCTGCGGCCTTCGGTGGTGCGATGTGGATTTCGAGACGGGCCTGATCTCGATCAGACACTCGGTGGCGTACGCGAAGGGAATGGGTTCGTTCATCAAGGACACCAAGACCCATGACGCCAGGGGTCCCCATCGACCCGGTCGGCCTACTCCCCTTCCTGAAGGAGACCCACGAGATCGACTGCGGAAAGCTGCGCTTGCGCGACCTTACCGGGGCGGTCGAGATCGGGGACTGCTACATCCTGTCGGAGCCGGGCGCGACCTTCGCGACGACAAGCTATATCCGCAGGGCGTTCAAGACGTTCTCGGAGACCAACGGCCTCATGGGCACCAACGACGAGCTGATCACGTTCCACGGCCTTCGCCACACGTTCGCAACGCAGTGGATCCGCCAAGGCGGCGATATCAAGGCGCTCCAATCGATCCTCGGCCACAAGGACGCCATGGCGACGCTCAACGTCTACGCCGACATCGAGCCCATCTCCAAAATCCATAACATGCTGCGCGCCACGCCGTGCCTTTGGCGCGGGCACCTCGGGCCGAGGGTCGATCCGGGTCCCATGTTCCAACAGAGGATCCAGGAGTCCATCGAGACGCTCCAGGCGTTCGGCTACGGCATCACCGAGCCGGACGACCGAAATATCGCCATACGCGACGTGAAGACGAACAGTTGGCTCTAGCTCACCGAGTACGCGGCAGTGCTGGGCCCATCCCAACTGAGGTCACGGTGGTCCGATAGGGGCGCCGCCCGCGGCATGCGCCGCGGAGCGGTATCCCCTAACGAAGGGCGGGGATGCCCTCCGCTTCCAGTTCGGAATCAGCCGTCGGAGGCGTTCGGCTGACTGCGGGAACGGCCTGTCCGCTCAATGTGTTCGGCCGAGATCGGAAATCAACCCAACACGAGCCGGACACGCGCCAGACGGCTCTTCCCCGTGCGGCCTTCCCCCTTACGCTCATGTTGCAGGCATGTAACGCCGCAGCGAGCGCGCCTTTTTTGCGCCAGACAGGTACAATGATGAACACTGTACCGTAGCGGAGCGCCCCGCGCGCGCCGCAATCACGCGAAAGGGTTTCCCATGGCCGAGATCTCGTCCTCCCGTATCGTCATCACCGTCCTTGGCAAGAACCGCCCCGGCATCGTCGCCGGCGTCACCCGTGTCCTAGGCGAGGCCAACGTCGACATCCGCGACATCACGCAGTCCATTATCGAGGACATCTTCACCATGACCATGCTGGCCGATACCGCCGAGTCCAAGCTCGACTTCGCCGAGCTGCAGAAGGCGCTGGCCGAGGCCGGCGAGCTTTCGGGCGTCAACGTGTCCATCCAGCGCGAGGACGTCTTCAACTTTATGTACCGCCTGTAGCGAGCAAGCCGCTGGGGATAGCCTGACGCGCGCATGCCCATGCAAATCACCCCGATGCGGCCCGGAGAGGAGCGCGCATGGCCTACGACGCCAAGAAAATCTATTACCGCTTCGATGACCACTTGAGCCGCCTGGTTCTGGATTACGAAGCAAGCCGCCAGATTTCGCCCGAGAGCGAAAGCCTCTACCACGGCCTGCCGACCGACCCTTATGACGAGGGCTTGTTTGTCGAGCACAATGTCAAGCGCGGCCTGCGCAATGCCGACGGCTCGGGCGTGGTCGCGGGCCTCACTCGCATCTCGGATGTGCACGGCTACAACAAGGTCGACGGAAAGGTCGTGCCCGATCAGGGCAAGCTCACGCTTCGCGGCTACAGCATCGAGGATCTGGTCAACAATGCCCAGGCCGAGAATCGCTACGGCTACGAGGAAGTCGCCTATCTGCTTATCACGGGTTCGCTGCCCAACAAGGAAGAGCTCGACGGCTTCTGCGAGCGCCTGGGCGCCTTTAGACATCTGAGCGACGAGTACGTCAAAGAGTTCCCTATGACCACGGTGTCGTCGAGCATCATGAACGTGCTCCAGCGCGCCGTGCTGCTGCTCTACGCCTTCGATGCCGAACCAGACGTGATCACGCCCGAGCACGAAATCGACGTCGCCATCTCCATGCTCGCCCGTCTCCCCCGCATCGCCGCCTTCGCGCATATGGCCTCGGTCGCCAAGCGCCGCGGCTCCGAGGTTCATGTACCGCACCCCACACCCGGTCTCTCCACCGCCGAGACCATCCTGCAGGTGTTGCGCGGCGGCATGGCATTCACCCGCGACGAGGCCATGCTGCTCGACGTGATGCTCATGCTGCATGCCGAGCACGGCGGCGGCAACAACTCCACGTTTGCCTGCCGCGTGCTGTCCTCCTCGGCCACCGACCCGTATTCCGCCTACGCCGCGGCTATCGGCTCGCTCAAGGGTCCGCGCCACGGCGGCGCCAACGCCAAGGTCGTGTCCATGCACGAGGACATCCGTGCGCATGTCTCCAACTGGGAGGACGAGGACGAGGTCGCAGCCTACCTGGGCAAGATCCTCGATAAGCAGGCCTTCGACGGCACGGGCCTCATCTACGGTATGGGCCACGCCGTCTACACGCTGAGCGACCCGCGCGCCGAGGTGTGCCGCCGTTACGCGCGCACGCTTGCCGCCAAGAAGGACCTGGGCGAGGAGTTCGCGCTCATCGAGCGCATCGAGCGTCTGGCCCCGCAGGTGATGCGCGATCACGGCATGACCAAGCCCATCTGCGCCAACATCGACCTGTACACGGGCTTTATCTACAAGATGCTCGGCGTGCCCGAGACGCTCTTTACGCCGCTGTTCGCCGTCGCCCGCATGGCCGGCTGGTCGGCGCACCGCATGGAAGAGCTCTTCTGCGCGCATCGCATCATCCGCCCGGCATACCGTCCGGTGATCGATCCGCTGGAGTACAAGCCGCTCGCCGATCGCTAGGACGCGGACCGTTATAGAACCCGAGCGTGGCCAGGGCATCACCGCCCTCGGCCACGCTTTTTATGCCAGTAGAAAGGGCTGCATCGAATGATTGTGTTTTCCGATATGGATGGAACGCTGCTGACGAGTGACAAGCAGATGAGCGACGCCACCTGGGCGATGCTCGACGAGCTTGCGCGCCGCGGTGTTGAGTTTGTGCCCTGCACGGGGCGCCCGCTGTCAGGCATCTTTGAGCCCATCCTCGCTCACCCCGCCGTACACTACGCGGTCTGCGCCAACGGTGCCAGCGTCTGGCAGCTCGACGCCGGTACGCCCACCGACGTCTCGCGCGCCACGTGCATCTTGAGCCGTCCGCTCGACCGTGGCATTGCCCACCGCATCCATCGCATTGCCGCCGGCCACGATGTGACCTTCGATATCTTCGCGGATGGGCAGTGCTTCCTCCCCCGCTCGCTATACGGGCGTCTGGATGAGTTCTGTGGCGGCGACCCCCACATCGCGGCTTCGCTCAAGCGCACACGAACACCGATCGACATGGATATCGACAGCAAGATCGACGAGGTCGAGACGCTCGAACGCATCGCCATGTACTGGCACGACCCGGCCGATCGCGACGCCATCGCGGCGGCGCTCGACACGCTCGAAGGCATTGAGGTCACGCGTTCGTACGCCATGAATATCGAGGTCATGGGCGAGGGCGCCACCAAGGGGACGGCCCTCACGTGGTTATGCGAGCACCTGGGCGAGCGTCTCGCCGACGCCTGGGCGTTCGGCGACAACATCAACGACATCCCCATGCTACAGGCAGCGGGCCACGGCATGGCCATGATCAACGCCGAGTCCGAAGACCGCGAGGCCGCCGACGCCATCACCGAATACGACAACGACCACGACGGCGTCGCCCGCACCATCATGGCCGCCCTCGCTTAGTCGTTGGGTAGTCATTGGGGACGTTCTTAAACGACTAGTCGTTGGGGACAGTCTTCGCAAAAAAGCTGCAAGGACTGTCCCCCCACTGCCGGCAGAAAAGGAACGTCCCCATCTGCCGGATTAAGCGAGACTCTCCAGCACGCGACGGAGCTCCTGCTGGACGGCGTGGTCGCGATTACAACCCACCACGCGATCGGCCACCGCCTTGAGCGCGGGACGCGCGTTTTCCATCGCGCAGCCCGTGCCGACAAAGCGAATGATCTCGTAGTCGTTCATCGAGTCGCCAAACGCCATGACCTCGTCGCGTTCGACGCCATAGTGCTCCATGAGCTGCTCGATTCCCGAGGCTTTCGACACACCGGGCTGCATGGCATCGATCCATGCGTTTCCAGAAGGCGCAAAGGTAAAGAGCTGGCCAAGCTCGCGCTGCAGTACGTAGGCACTGTCCATAACGGCACAGTCATCGCAAAAGATACTCGCCTTGATGATATTTACGCTGGGATCGGGCAGCTCCCAAATGCGCTCGGCATTGGGAAGGTCCTTATCGACCTCACGCACGAACTTGCACTCGTCATCGAGCAGGAAGGACTTGGTTCGGTCAAAGAGCGCAAGATGCAGATTGGGAAACGTCCTGACGGCTTGGGCGAGCCTTCGAATCGCCAGGTGGGAATACACCTCACGGTCTACCATCTTACCGTCGGCGTAGACCTGGGCGCCGTTGGCGGCGACAAAGTCCATCTTGTCGAGAACGGGTGCAAAGAACTCGCACAGGCGATCGTAGCGGCGGCCTGACGATACGGCAAAATGCACGCCATGCTCGCGTAGCGCCAAAATCAGTTCGTAGGTCTCGGGAGGCACCTGGCTGTTTTCGTCAAGCAACGTGCCGTCCATATCGGATGCAATCAGTTTAAACATAGAAAAGCTCCCTTCGGGCTTGTTGGAATCGGGCATCTATCCGAACCCACCGTACCCAAAGGGAGCACGAATAAGACCCCGCAGACATAAACGTTACAAGGACCTGGCAAATAGCTCACGCGCGCCAGAGGTCCCACGGTCGCAGCGTCAGGCGACACGCCAAAGAGCGTCGCAGGCGACTAGTCGTTTAAGAACGTCCCCGATGACTAGTCGGCGTAGGTGAAGGTGGTGACGTCGAACATGCCCTCGGGGCGGATGCGGAGCGTCGGGATCACCGGCAGGGGCAGGAAGATGATGCCCATGATGGGATCGAGCGGCGGCTCGATACCCATGGCGCGCGCCTTGACCATAAAGTCGTCGTGCTGCGCGGCGACATCCTCGGCCGTGCCCTCGCTCATCAGGCCACCGAGCGCCAGCGGAATACGCGCCACGACCTCGCCGTTGCGCACCAGCACGTGGCCGCCCTGCCCCACGGCTTCAACAGCCGCCATCATATCGGCAGCGTTATCGCCCACGACGCATACGTTGTGCGAATCGTGGCCAATCGTCGAGGCGATGGCACCACCCGTGATGGTAAAGCCGCGCACCCAACCACGGCCGATATGCTTGCCGACCAGGCCCAGACCCGCGGGGCCGTCACCGTCGGTGCCCTCGGCCTGCAGTGACACGCCGCGGCCATGGCGCTCAATCAGCATAATGCGGCGCAGGCCCTCGGCACTCTCGGGGCGAGCCATACCCGTGATGGCCTTACCCGGCACCACGTCGATCACGGCCTCGCCCGGCTTAAAGGCATAGTCGAACACGTCGAGCGAAAGCTTCGGCAGCTTAACGGAGGCGCGCAGCTCATCGGCAAGGGCCGCAACCTCGGCCATCTCGGGCGCGATCTCGCCCACAAAGGTGCCGTCCTGCGCCACCAGAGCACCAGCGGCATATACGCGATGCGGAGCCGTGGCAAACGTCAGGTCGTTGAGCACCAGCAGGTCGGCACGCTTGCCCGGGGCGATGGCGCCACGCAGCTCGTGCGGGTCGCGGCAACCGTGGTCCAGGCCAAACGCCTCGGCCGTGGAGAGGGACGCCATGGAGATCGCGACCACGGGGTCGATGCCGGCCTCGATGGCCACGCGGCAGGCATTGTCGATCATGCCGGTCGCAAGTGCATCGGAAGGGGCGCGGTCGTCAGTCGCAAAGCAGCAGCGGCGGGCGCGGACAGGGTTCTCCAGCAGCATCGGGGACAAATTGGCCAGGTCGTGGCTGCACGTGCCCTCACGCAGCATCACATACATGCCGCGGGACAGCTTGTCGAGTGCCTCCTCGGGAATCGTCGACTCGTGGTCGGCGATAATGCCCGCTGCGGCATAGGCGTTGAGGTCCTTGCCGGCAACGAGCGGCGCATGGCCGTCGACCTGCTTGGACGGCGTCTGGTTGGCAGCATCGATGCGGGCGCAGGTCTCGGGATCGGCCATAAAGACGCCCGGCAGGTTCATCATCTCGCCCAGACCAAAGACATCGCCCGGATGCTCGGCAAAAAACGCCTGCATATCGGCAGCCGAAATGACGGCGCCGGCCTGCTCGTCGGGCAGCGCGGGCACGCACGAAGGCATCATGTACTTGATGGAGATGGGCGCACGGCGGCCGTCCTCGATCATAAAGCGCAAGCCGTCCAGGCCGGCAACGTTGGCGATCTCGTGGCTGTCGGCAATGGCAGTGGTGGTGCCGCGCGTCGCCGCCATGCGCGCATACTCGGCGGGACGGATGTTCGAGGACTCGATATGCAAATGTCCGTCGATAAAGCCGGGGGCAAGATAGCGACCCTGGCAGTCGATGACCTCAGTTGCCTCGTAGGTGCCGGCGGCATCGTCGCGACCATCGTAGAGCACGCCGACGATCACACCGTCCTTGACGGCAACGCTACCGGGCGCCACGCGCTGGCCATATACGTCGACAATCTGCGCATTGGTAAACAGCGTGTCGACGGCCACACGACCCTCGGCGGCCTCGATCACAGACCTCATGACCTCAACGGACATACATACTCCTTCTACTGTAGAAAAAAGCTGCGGAGCGGACAGACCTTCACCGCAGCAAACTAATAGCCATTGTATGCCCAAACGATGGGCCAACAATACGCCCCTCCGCTTAACGACATACGCCGCTTGGCGCAATGGAGACAGGCCGCTTTGCACCAATGACAAGGAGCGTCCCAAAGTGCCGGCACAAAAGGAGCGTCCCCAAGTGCCACCCCCAAGCGCCAGCCACGGCAGCGCCGATATTTTGGCAACGACAGACACTATGACCCAATCCGAGGGCACTAAAAAGATAGGAGCCCCCGCTCGTGACCGCGGGTCGGGGCTGCGACAATGATGTTGAAGTGCCATAGGCGCAGCCGCGCCGCAACGAGGTTGGGAGGCTCCCATGCCAAAGTATTCTACCGCGTTCGGGATGGACGTCCACCTGAGGTCGACCACCGTCTGCGCCCTCGACGCGGACACCGGCGAGGCCGTGACGAGGAGGTTCCCCGGCAACCCCTGGGGCGAGATCGCCGGGTGGATGGATGGGTTCCCCGGGCCGTCGCTCGCGGCCTACGAGAGCGGCTACCTCGGCTTCGCCCCGCAAAGGGAGCTCGCCGGGCTCGGCGTCGAGTGCGTCGTCGCCGCGGTCTCGAAGATCCCCAGGTCGGCCGCCGACTCGGCCTCCAAGAACGACAGGAACGACGCCGCCAGGATGGCCAAGGCGATACTCGCCCACGACATCTCCCCCGTATGGGTCCCCTCCCCCGAGGTCGAAGGCATCAGGGACCTCGCCGGCGCCTACGACGGGGCGACCGCGCGCCTGGCGACCGCCAAGCAGCGGCTGCTCGCCTTCCTCGCAAAGCGAGGGTTCGTCTACGGCGGCACCACGCCCGCCGGCAACCCGAGGAAGTACTGGACCTACGACTTCCTGAGGTGGCTCGACAAGGTCAGGCCGGAGGACGACGGCGGGGTTCGGACGCTCGCCGCCCTGAGGAACGAGGTCGAGGCCGCGGCGGAGGCCCGGGCGGACCTGCTCTCCGAGTACAGGGCCGCCGTGGATGCCAGCCCGATCGCCGCGGAGGCGGCCGCCCTCCAGTCGATCAAGGGCTGCGCCTTCGCGCTGGCCGCGGCCTTCTCGGCCGAGGTCGGCGACTTCACGAGGTTCCGTTCCGGAAGGCAGGTCACGGCCTATTTCGGCCTCGCGCCGAGTCAGAGGTCGAGTGGCGACTCCGTGCGGCTCGGAGGCATCAGCGGCGCGGGCAACGCGCTCGTGAGGAAGCTGGCCGTTGAGGGTTCATGGTGCTACGCCGCGGCACGGCACCAGCCGAAGCTCATGCCAAGGGACACGGGCGTGCCCCTCGAGATAAGGATGCACGGGAGGAAGGGGTCCGAGCGGCTCCTGCGGCGGCGCGAGGAGATGCTCGCCCGCGGCGTGCCCGCGGCGAAGGCCAACGCGGCCACCGCGGCCGAGCTCGTGAGGTGGCTGTGGGCCCTCGGCACGATGTGCCGGGAGGGCGAGGAATAGACATAGCCCCCGTCCCGGCGAGCCGGGCGGCCTTCGGGGATACCCCCTATTTCGCTGTGCGCGCGGAGCCCTCCGCATGCGCCTCGACAGACTTGGGGAACCCCGCCGAAGGAATGGAGTGCGGGCCGACAGAACGGTATCCGCGGATATGAGACTGAGCCGAAGGCGTCGACGACATGCCGGGGGCGGACCGGGACGGGTTCAACGGCAGGCCCCGCCGACCGATTGCAAGCGGTCGGCGGGGCCATTGTGGCTCTTGACAGCGGATTGGGTCATATGAGCGAAAACCCGCCAGAGCGAGCAAGGTGCCTTGAAACAAGGCGGCATTGATCTTTTGATCATGCCGCCGAAGTTGAAAGGCAGATTGCCGCTCTGGCGGGTTTGCAGCGTCGACCGGTTACGCGGTTTGGTAAAACCGCGTAACTAAATAAGCTTGAAGCCCTTGCGCTTGCCCACGGAAAGGGTGTCGCCCAGCTTGAGGGCACTGGGGTCGATGTTATAGCTCTTGGGAGCCACGGCCTCGCCGTTGATCTTGACGCCGCCGCCGTCGATGTCGCGACGGGCCTGGCCGGCGCTCGCTGAAAGGCCCAGGTCCTTAAGCAGGCCTGCGAGGTAGATCTGGCCCTCGTCGTTAACGGTCAGCTCGACGTGCTTCTCGGGGAAGTCGGCAAGCTGGCCTTCCTTGAACACACGGTCGAACTCGGCCTGGGCCTCGTCACCGGCGCCGGCGCCGTGGTAGGTATCGCACAGGTCGCGGCCCAGAGCGCGCTTGAGCTCGTAGGGGTCGGCGGAACCATCGGCCAGGGCGGCGTCGATCTTGTCGACCTCGGCCGGGGTGAGCGAGCTGGCCAGACGATAGTACTTGCCGATCATCTCGTCGGGGATGGACATGGTCTTGCCGAACATATCCTTGGGAGCATCGGTCAGGCCGATGTAGTTGCCGTAGGACTTGGACATCTTGCGCACGCCATCGGTGCCCTCGAGCAGCGGCATGGTGAGCGCGATCTGCGGCTCCATGCCCATCTTCTCCATGAGCTCGCGGCCAGCGAGCAGGTTGAAAAGCTGGTCGGTGCCGCCCATCTCCACGTCGGCCTTGATCTGAACGGAGTCGAAGGCCTGCATCACGGGGTACAGGAACTCGTGCAGGGCGATCGGCGTCTGGGACTGGTAGCGCTTGGTAAAGTCATCGCGCTCGAGGATGCGGGCGACGGTGAACTTGGAGCACACCTGCAGCAGTCCGGCCAGATCCATCGACAGGATCCAGTCGCCATTGTGCACGATGGTGGTCTTCTCGGGATCCAGGATCTTCATGGCCTGGCTGACATAGGTCTCGGCGTTGGCCTCGATCTGCTCCTGCGAAAGCTGCGGGCGGGTGGAGTTCTTGCCCGAGGGGTCGCCGATCAGTGCGGTACCGTTACCGATGATGAGGGTGACGTTGTGGCCCAGGTCCTGGAACTGACGCATCTTGCGCAGGGGCACGGCATGGCCCAGGTGCAGGTCGGGGCTGGTAGGATCGACGCCGAGCTTGATGTTGAGGGGCTCGCCCTTCTCAAGCTTCTTGCGAAGGTCGGCCTCGGGGACGATCTGCGCTGCGCCCGAGGTGATGATACGCATTTGCTCGTCGACAGACAGCATTGGGTATCCTCCTTTTGCTATAGCACCCTCACCGGATACGGCGGTGCTCGAAGTTCATAAACCCACTCATAATAACCAAAACGGCGCGGCCGAACACCTACGACAGGAAAATCCTCGTCCTGCCGCACGCGTCGATAACGACCGGCAAACGCGTACCGTCACGTTCGACCAAAAAGCGCCCCTGCTGACGGCGCGAGCAGTCACGGCAACGGACCTGCCCCGTCGCATCCGTGGCGCAGGTGCCCTCGGCAGTCAGCAAGCAGTGCTCGCACACCATGAGCTCGGGACGGCCGGCATCGACAGGCCCCAAGACACCGGGGCAAGCGGAAAGCTCGGCAACACGCTCCGCGTCGTGGGCGACAAGCTCGGCAGGCACATACACACAGCCCGCGCCGAGCCCGCGTAGCCAGGCAAGCGTAACCCGGTTTGCGCAAAACACCGGTGCCGCAACGTCAAACGCCACGCCCAGCTCACGCGCCATCGCCACCTGTCCCAGATTACGACAGACGACGCGCCCGGCACGCCGCATAAGCGAGCGGGTACGCGAGGCATCGGCTGCACGACAGACCTCGTCAAGCACCACAACGACGTCGGACAAATCGAGTTCTCCGCGCGGGTCGGCATCCATCAGCCGCCAGGCAAAGACCATGCGATCGGAAGCCCCCTTTTCCGTCGGCTCCGTCAACGCCGCCTCGGGCACGTCGCCAACAGTCATGGCGGCCTCAAAGGGCAGTATCTCAACGGCTCGTGCAACGGGTACGACCGCGTCCGCCTCGACCCGCATGTGCCCCAGCGCCGTCGCCGTCTGCTCCAACACGCCGGCGCTACGAATCAGGTACACCTCGCATCCCGCATCCACCTTGCGCTTGCAGTGCACGACAACGCGCTCCCCCGCCGCAGCATCCACCGGACAGGGCACCTGGGGCCAGCGCTTGGGCACATCGGGGCGTGCATCGGCACCCGGATAGAACCGGATCTCGAGCGTGTCGCCCGCGGCCACGGCGGCATCGAGTTCGACGGTCACCTCTTCGTGACCCACCGTCACCAAGTGGCCCACGCGCACGCCCTGGTTAATCGCACGCTCAAAGCTCATGAGCTCAGCACCCGATCGCCCCCGCAGATACGCATCGGTAAACCCGCGGTTGAACGACCTGCCCAGCTCGCGCTCGAGCGCCGACACGGCAGCGGCATCCCACGCGCCATCGCGCAGCATATCGAGTGCACGACGCCACACCCGCACCACGTTGAACACGTAGTCGGGGTTTTTCATGCGCCCCTCGATCTTGAGCGACGCCACCCCGGCCCCAACAAGCTCGGGCAGGTGCGCAATGCCCAGATAATCGCGCGGGCACAGCAGACGATCGCCCTCCACGGAAACGACGCTCTCCCCCGCCTCGTCCACCAGGTCGTACGCCAAGCGACACGGTTGCGTACAGTCGCCGCGCATCGCCGATCGTCCACGCCGCAGGGCCGAAAACTCACAGGCGCCCGAATATCCAATGCAAATCGCACCGTGGCAGAACACCTCGATAGGCACGCCGGTAGCACACAAGGCGGCAATCTCGTCGACTGCCAGCTCGCGGGCGGTCGTCACGCGCTCGACCCCGAGCTCATCGGCAGCCAGGCGCACGGCGCCTTCGCTATGAACGCCCGCCTGCGTGGACAGGTGAATCTCGACCCCGGGAATCGCCGCGCGCAACGCGCATACCAATCCGGCGTCGGCAACAATCAGGGCGTCGGCACCCAACTCTTGCGCGTGTGCCCCCAGTGCCACCGCGTCGGCCAACTCGTCGTCGAACACAAATACGTTAAGCGTCGCATACACGCGCACACCATACGCACGCGCCACGGCACAGCCGCGGGCGAACTCGTCGTCGGTAAAGCCGTGTGCGCTCACGCGGGCGTTGAACCCGCCCAGGCCCGCATAGATGGCATCGGCACCCGCTGCAATCGCCGCGAGCATCTGATCGAGTCCGCCGGCAGGCGCCAGCAGCTCGGGCAGCGCCGCCTCGGCAGCCCCCGGCTCGTTATCGCATTGTCCACTCGGCCCCGTCGCCCGAATCGCCATCGGCAAACTCCTTACCAACAAGGTATGCATTCACTCTGAAAAATACCGTCATCCAGCATACACGAGGCCTCGCGCGCCTCGTTTGGTTTATCGTGTAATAACTTATGTCCATCCTGCCCCAGCGGCGCACCCGCCGCCCGGCACGACATACCTGGAGGTCAATATATGGGTCCTCGCCAACGACAGGGGCGCAGTCGTTCCAAGACGCATGCCCTGCCCATGATCCTGCTCTCGTTCTTGGGCCTTTTGCTCATCGCGGGCGTAGCGTTTGGGATTGGCATGATCGGCAACGTCAATCGTTGGCTGTCCGATCTGCCCGACTATACCGACGCCAACGCCTATCTGGTGAGTGAACCCACCGAGATCGTCGATTGCAACGGCAACAAGATCGCGAGCTTCTACACGCAAAACCGCAAGTCCATCACCAAGGACCAGGTTTCCCCGTACGTGCTGCAGGGCACCGTCGACGTCGAGGACGAGCGCTTCTACGAGCATGGCGGCATCGACCTGTGGGGCATTGCTCGCGCAGCGGTGGCGACCCTTTCCGGTGGCCACGAGGGCGCCTCGACCATCACCCAACAGCTGGTGCGTAACACCATCCTGCAAGAGGAGCAGTTCGACTCGACCATCGAGCGTAAGGTCCGCGAGGCCTACATCGCCATCAAGATGGAGGAAATGTACTCCAAGGACGAGATCCTCATGATGTACCTCAACACCATCTATTACGGCCACGGTGCCTACGGCATCGAGGCCGCAGCCGAAACCTATCTGTCCAAGAGCGCCGCCGACCTCACCCTGAGCGAGGCCGCGCTGCTCATCGGCCTTCCCAACTCGCCTTCGCAGTACGACCCCACGGTCAATCCCGATCTGGCACTGTCTCGCCGCAACAAGGTTCTCGATAACATGCTGCGCCTGGGCCACATCACCCAGAAGGAGCACGACGCCGCGCAGGCAGAGCCCATCACCCTCAACGTAACCGAGATTTCGGGCAGTGGCGTCGACGTGTATTCGCAGCCCTACTTTGTCGCCTATGTTAAGCAGCTGCTGGAGCAGGAGTTCTCCACCGACGTGCTGTTTAAGGGCGGCCTAACCGTCAAAACCACCATCGACCCGACCATGCAGCAGACTGCCGAGGAGGCCGTGCGCGCCCAGCTCGACACGCTTTCGCTCGACGGCCTGGACATGGGCATGGTCGTCGTCGACCCCAAGACCGGCTACATCAAGTGCATGGTGGGCGGCTACGACTATAACGCCGACGAGAACCACGTGAACCACGCCACGGCCAAGCGTCCCGTAGGCTCCACGTTTAAGGCCTTTACGCTGGCCACTGCCATCCAAAACGGCATGAACCCCAACGTCACCCTCAATTGCAACTCGCCTCTTACAGCCAAGGGCACCACGACCAAGGTGCAAAACTATGCCAACCAGAGCTACGGCACCATCACGCTCAAGCAGGCGACGGCATACTCCTCCAACACCGGCTATATCCAGGTTGCAGAGGCTATCGGCAATAACAAGATCATGTCCCTCGTCAAAAAGCTCGGCATCGATCCATCTAAGGACAATATCGAGGACGTTCCCGTCATGACGCTCGGCACCGGCTCCATCTCGCCGCTCGAGATGGCCGCCGCCTACGCGACGTTTGCCAACGGCGGCTACTATCGCCAGCCGATCGCCATCACCGAGATTGACTCTCGTACCGGTTCGGTGCTGTACCAGCACACGGACAATCCCTCACAGGTGCTTACCGAGGGCGAGGCCGCCGCGGTCACCGATGTTCTGTCCGGCGTCATGCAGGGCAGCGGTACGGGTGCTGCCGGCGCCTTGAGCGTCAACCAGCCCTATGCCGGCAAAACGGGCACCACCGACAACACCACCAACCTGTGGTTCTGCGGCTATACCCCGCAGCTGGCGTGCGCCCTGTGGACCGGCTATTCCGCAGGTGAGATCCCCATCCAAAAATACGGCACGGACCTGCTGGGCGACAGCACCAACCTGCCTGTCTTTAAGCGGTTTATGAACACCGTTCTGACCGGTACCGAGCGCGAGGAGTTTGCGACCGGAACGGCGCCCACCTACAAGAACAACAGCGTCTGGAAGTTCTACGGCACCAACAACGCCAAGAAGACGGAGAACGACGACAAGGACGAGAACGAGGACGAAGAGGAAACTACCACAACGACTACCACGACGACCACGACCACCGAGACCACGGGTGGCGACACCACCGGCGGCACCGGTACGACCGGTGGCTCGACGGGCGGCTCAACTGGTGGTTCGACCGGCGGCGATGGCGGCACGCCTACGCCTACGCCTACGCCTACGCCTACGCCTACGCCTACGCCTACTCCCGACCCCTCGCCCACGCCTGACGATACGGTCGGCTAGAAATCATCCGGCCATAAGCAACAAGGCCCCCGAGCAGCTTATTAAACTGCTCGGGGGCCTTTTAGTTTAAAGCGACCTGGTGGGCGGTCTTTATACCGGCAAACAAAAAAAGGGGGTACCGACCAACGTCGATACCCCTTACAAGCCACTATGTCACGCACACAGTGCCGAGCGCACGACCCGCACGCCTACTTGCGAGAATTGCTCAGCTTATTGATCAGCGCCTCAAGACGCTCGCCGTCCTCGGCCGTCTGGGCAATAACCAAAATCGTATCGTTGCCGGCAAGCGAGCCAAGCACATCGGGCAGCTCTGCCGCATCAACGGCGGCGGCGATGCCGGAAGCCGTGCCAGGCTGAGCCTTGATCATAACCAGATTATCGGTGCGCAGAACGCCCGTTACGAGCTCGGAAACCATACGCTGCAGGTGCAGGTCCTCTGCCAGAACATAGATGCCCTCAGGGAGCTTACGCAGCCCCATATCGGCAATATCGCGAGAGACAGTCGCCTGCGTGCAATCAAAGCCCATAGCGCGGAGCTCATCGACCAGCACGCGCTGCGTACGGACGTCCTTATTGCGCACAATATCTCTAATGGCATCCTGGCGCCCATTGCGTTTTTTAGCCATACAAACCCTCTCTCCAAAAGATGGCGGAGACAATCAATCAGTGATTGAATAGTTTAACGCTATTTGAAGGCTTTTGTGTATAAGAACGCATTTCGAAACAATTCTATGCAAGTTTGTTTCGAAATGAGCCGTTTAGGCGGTTTTTGCGCCCGTCCGGTTAAGAAAAGCTGCCAGATGCGTACACATCACGCAGCGCGCGGGCTTGGCGCTGGCGATCGGCCCAAACAACAGACCGAGCCCCCGATGGTTATCCTTGAGCGCGGCGACCATCTGACGGGTTCGAGGCGCATCGAGCATATCACGCATGCGGGCGGAACGCTCGATTGACGACACCCCATGCGGGCTCAGACACAAATTCTCGATGCAGGCGACCAGTCCGGCAAAGTAGAACTTTTGGCTTGCCAGCTTGAGCCGACCACCGCTGTCTGCTTCCGAGAGTGAGTCCGCAAGCTCGTCGAGCGCTCGAGTGTCATCGGATACCTTGGCATACATGGTGGGATCAAAGGCATCTGTAAGTTTAGGTGCCGCCGTGTGGAAACAAGCATCGCCGCAGCCGGACACGCATCGTGTCTGCGAAAGCGCGTATGCCATAAACCCAACTGTGCGAAACACCTTGTCGCACAAAAAGCATGCCTCAAACAGCGAGCGGCTGTACATCACGCCAGAGGTCTGAACGACTAGGCCGCCTAAAATCAACTGAGGCAGCCCGGCCACCATCGAAGATTTGCTATCAATGGAAATATGAGCAGCATCCAAGACGCGCGAATGGCGCTCTCGATGTGCATCATAGCGGTCGAGCGACACCGTGGGGAGCACTATGTCTGCCGTAGTATCGCACGCGATATCGACCATCTTGGAAAGGGACTGCGGAGCAAACCACTCATCGGCGTTCATAGCGATGATTTGAGAGCCGCGCGAGGCAGCAAAACCGGCACGAAGACAAGCGCCGCGCTTCGCGTCCTCGACGTCAATCAAATCAATATGGATGTCCCTGTCGGCAGCAACTTGAAGCGAATGTCGCACACCGGGCGCAGCATCGCGGCAGACAACGACAATCTGCAAATCGTAGAGGTCTTGGTTCTGGATACTCTCGAGCGCACGCATCGCATAGCTGGGCGAACCTTCTACCACAAGGATCACCGAAAGTCGCGGATGCGAGCCACGTCGAACCAAGTTATCCGTCCTCTCGACAGCAGTGAATCAAACTGTCGTTCATGGTACACCCCGGCAATAAAAGCAATGAGACACCGGTTGTATTGCACGCCAAGAACAGATGTTGCACACGCGCAGCCCACAGATGACAGGTGTCGACGCACGACGCGTCGAGCCCTCCCCTAGTCGAGCACGATAAGCTCGGCGGGATCGTAATCCACGCCCATAAACGTAAGGCCGCAGGCAGGAGCCGTGGGGCCCGCAGCGGTACGGTCGCAAGCATCGATGACCTCGCGCATCCACTCGGGTTCACGGCGATGCATGCCAATCTCGACAAGCGTGCCCACGATCGTGCGGACCATCGAATGCAGAAACGCATTGCCCTCGATGGTAAACGTCAGGATGTCCTCGCCAAACGCAACCTCATGGCCAAACTCGGCACGCATCACGCAGCGATGCGTGGGCTTGCCAACGGCAGACGCCACCTTGCAAAAGCTCTTGAAGTCCTGCTCGCCCAGCAGCGCGGGACAGGCCGCAGACATCGCCTCAACATCCAATGGGTAGCGGTGCCACCACACCGCACCGCGCGAAAGCACAGGGCGCGCGTCGCGATCGGCAATACGGTACGTATACGTACGGGAACGCGCATCAAAGCGTGCAGAAAAGCCTTTACGGGCCTTGTAGACCTCGTTTATGGCGATATCTTTGGGCAGGAGGGCATCCATAGCCCTCAGCCACCTACGGCGCGTCAAAGCCAACTCAGCGTCCGTTACGGGCACGCTGATGAACTGTGCCACCGCATGCACGCCGGCATCGGTACGCCCCGCACACGTCAGGTCGATCGGGCGGCGCAGGAGCGTCTCGATAGCGCGGCGCAACTCGCCCGCAACCGTCGTCTGACCGGGCTGCTCGGCAAAGCCGCTGTAGGACGAGCCATCGTAGGCCACGCGGAAAACGAGCGTGGCATCGAGCTCAGGAATCGAATTGAAATCAGACGGCGCGGTCATGGGCGCTCCCAACAAACAGGCAATGGCATTTCGATAAAAAAAGAGGGGTACGCGAACGTACCCCTCGAATATAGCCTATGCAGACGGATTGTCTACTCAGCGGTCTCCTCAGCAGGAGCCTCCTCGGCAGCCTCGACCTTCTTGGGAGCAGCGGCCTTCTTGGGGGCCGGAGCAGCCTTCTTGGCCTTAGGCGTGCAAGGCTCGGTGACGAGCTCCATGATAACGATGGGAGCGTTGTCGCCCTTGCGGTTACCGAGCTTCATGATGCGGGTGTAACCGCCGTTGCGGTCCTGCCACATACCCTGGGCAGCCTTGTCGAAAATCTCGGCAACGAGCTGCTTATCGCCGAGCTTGGCGATAGCCAGACGACGAGAGTGCAGGTCGCCCTTCTTGGCCCAGGTGATGATCGGATCGACGACCGAACGCAGCGCCTTAGCGCGGGTCTCGGTGGTCTTGATGCGGTCGTTCTCGAAGAGGGCCTTAGCAAGGCTCTTCTTCATGGCCTTGGTGTGGCTCGCATCGGTGCCGAGCTTCAGGCCCTTCTTAACGTTGTGACGCATGGTCTAGTTTCTCCTCAAATATGCGAAGCATTAAGCCTTCAGGCTCAGGCCCATGGACTCAAGCTTGTCCTTCACTTCCTCGATCGACTTAACACCGAAGTTACGGATGTTGAGCAGATCGTTCTCCGAGAACTCAACGAGCTGACGGACCGAGTGAATGCTGGCGCGCTTAAGGCAGTTGTAGGAACGGACGGAAAGGTCCAAATCCTCGATTTGCTTGTCCAGCTCGGCGTTGTCGTTGGTGACCTCGGGAGCGAAGATCGAAGCCTCCTCCTCGACCTCGGGGGTCTCGGCAAGGTTCATAAAGGCGGCCATATGCTGGTTGATGATATTGGCAGCCTGGACCACGGCGTCGCGCGGGGCGATGGAGCCGTTGGTCTCGATCTCGAGGACAAGGCGGTCGTAGTCGGTGTGCTGACCGACACGGCAAGCCTCAACGAGCTTGGCGCAACGGGAAACCGGCGAGTACAGCGAGTCGACGTGGATCACACCGATGGGATCGTTGTCGCGCTTGTTGGCCTCGCCAGAAACATAGCCGCGGCCATAGCCGATGCGCATGCTCATGGTGAGATGGCCACCCTCGGTGAGCGTAGCAATGTGCTGCTCGGGGTTGACCAGCTCAAACTCGGACGGAATAAAGAAGTCCGCACCGGTGACCTCGCAGGGGCCGTCAACCGAGATGGTGGCGGTCGCCTCGTCGGTCGTGCCGAGAGCCCTGAAGACAAGACCCTTGACATTCAGGACGATGTCGGTGACATCCTCGACCATGTTAGGGATGGTCATGAACTCGTGCTGCGCACCATCGATCTGAATAGCCTCGACGGCGGCACCCTCGAGCGAGGACAGAAGTACGCGACGAAGGGAGTTACCCAGCGTATCGCCGTAGCCACGCTCGAGCGGCTCGACGGAGACACGAGCAGACGTCTCGTTGATCTCTTCGACCTGAACCTGAGGCCTAATGAATTCTGACATGTATTACCTCCAGCCTCAGCAGCCCGGATGGACTACTTAGAGTAGAGCTCGACGATGAGCTGCTCGTTGATATCACCGCTGATCTGCTCACGCGTCGGCAGAGCGAGCACGTTACCAGACAGCTTCTCGATATCGACCTCGAGCCAGCCAGGGACCTCAAAGCGCTCGGAGGAAATCAGAGCCTCCTTGATGGGGAGGAGGTCACGGAACTTCTCGCCGACAGCGACGACGTCGCCGGCCTTGACGCGATAGGACGGGATGTCCACGCGCTTGCCGTTCACGGTGAAGTGACCGTGACGGACGGACTGACGAGCCTCTTTGCGGGTGCGGGCGAAGCCAAGACGGAAGACGACGTTGTCGAGGCGAGACTCAAGGATAATCATGAGGTTCTCACCGGTGACGCCGTTCATCTTGCGGGCCTTATTGAAGTAGCCGTGGAACTGCTTCTCCAGAACGCCATAGATGAACTTGACCTTCTGCTTCTCACGCAGCTGCATGCCGTACTCAGATTCCTTGCGACGGCGCTTGGGCTGACGGATAGATTCCTTCTTGCTGCTGTAACCGAGCTCAGCGGGATCGATCCCGAGCTGACGGCAGCGCTTAAGAACAGGAGTCCTGTCGATTGCCATATTGATACGATCCTTTCAGTTACACGCGGCGACGCTTCTTGGGGCGGCAGCCGTTGTGCGGGATGGGGGTCTTGTCCTGGATGCTCGAGACCTCGAGGCCAGCAGCCTGGAGGGAGCGGATGGCGGTCTCACGACCGGAGCCGGGGCCCTTGACGAAGACGGAAACCTTCTTCATACCGTGCTCCATGGCCTGCTTGGCAGCAGCCTCGGCAGCCATCTGGGCAGCGAACGGCGTGGACTTACGGGAGCCCTTGAAGCCCACCTGGCCAGCCGACTTCCAGGAAATGACGTTGCCCTGGGGATCGGTGATCGAAACGATCGTGTTGTTGAACGTAGAACGAATGTGAGCCTGGCCCACGGAAATGTTCTTACGGTCCGCGCGCTTCAGACGGGCAGCGCGAACGTTCTTCTTAGCAGTAGCCATCTATCTAGCGCTCCTTATTTCTTCTTCTTAGCACCGATCTGACGCTTCGGGCCCTTGCGGGTACGAGCGTTAGTGTGGGTGCGCTGGCCGCGGACCGGGAGGCCCTTGCGGTGACGAAGGCCGCGGTTGCAGCCGATGTCCATAAGGCGCTTGACGTTCTGGTTGCGCTCACGGCGGAGGTCGCCCTCAACCATGATCTGGTTCTTATCGATATAATCGCGGATGGCGTTAACCTCATCCTCGGTGAGGTCCTTAACGCGCGTATCCACGTTAACGTTGCACTCGACGCAAATCTTCGTCGCAGTGGTGCGGCCGATGCCGTAAATGTAGGTCAGACCGATCTCAACGCGCTTCTCACGCGGGAGGTCGACACCATTAATACGGGCCAACGTAGTCTCCTCTCTTAACCCTGACGCTGCTTATGACGGGGGTTCTCGCAAATGACGAGGACCTTGCCATGGCGCCTAATGATTTTGCACTTATCGCACATCTTCTTGACCGAAGGACGTACCTTCATCGTTCTTCCTTTCGGTAGCGCTCAAACTACTTCCCTACTATCTACTCGCCCAGCCGCAGGCGTTTAAAACTATGGCTGGTCTTCACACACAATCCGACCGTAGGTTGAGCTAAGCCTGCAGTCGGAAATGGAGTGCGTGTATGCGTGCCGCTATTTGTAGCGATAGGTGATGCGGCCGCGGGTCAGGTCGTACGGGGAAAGCTCCACGACAACCCTGTCACCGGGGAGAATACGGATGTAATTCATTCGGATCTTGCCAGAAATGTTGCACAGAACCGAATGACCGTTCTCGAGCTCGACCTTAAACATGGCGTTGGGCAACGGTTCCTTTACCGTACCCTCGAGCTCAATTGCGTCTTCCTTCTTCACAAGCAATCATCTTTCTCTAGAAAACGACAGCGATTGAGTATTCTACAACACGTATGCACGCATTGTAATAACTTCGTAATGGCTCCACAACTAAGTGGAACTTGTTACATTTGAAATGTAAAACAAAGCCGTTCCCTGATGCCCAAGATCGCCTTGAAATGAGAAGGCATAGACCTTGGGGTCATGCCTTCGAAATTGAAAGGCGAGGTTGGGCATCAGGGGGCGGCGACTTTTACATTTCACCGCCTTGCAAGGAACACCAAGCACCTTGGGCATCCGTGGTGAGAATCACCGGACCGTCATTGGTAATGGCGACGGTGTTCTCGTAGTGCGCGGCGGGCAGGTGATCGTTGGTCGTAACAATCCAACCGTCGGAGCCCGTGCTCACATGGTTGGAACCCATCGTAACCATCGGCTCGATGGCAATGACCATGCCGGCCTGGAGGCGAACGCCCCTCCCCTTCTTTCCATAGTTAGGAACATTGGGGTCCTCGTGCATCACGCGGCCAATGCCATGGCCCACATAATCACGAAGCACGCCGTAACCGTGAGACTCGGCGAGGAACTGAACGGCATAACCGACGTCCCCGATATGGTTACCGGGAACAGCCTGCTCGATGGCAGCCTTAAGGCAATCACGCGTGACCTCGCACAAAGCCTTGGCTTCGGGCGTGGGGGTGCCGACGAAAAACGTCCAAGCGTTATCGCCGACCCAACCGTCGACAACGGCTCCCGTATCGATGGAGATGATATCGCCATCGCGCAGGATCATGTCGGGGTTGGGAATACCGTGGACCACGGCATCGTTGATCGATGCGCAAATGGTCCCCGGGAACCCGCCATAACCCTTAAAGGCCGGGGTGCCGCCATGCATGCGGATAATCTGCTCCGCGAGCTGATCGAGCTCAAAAGTCGAAACGCCGGGGCGCACCATGGCTCCAACGTGGCGGAGCGCCATCTTAGATAGCGCTCCTGCCTTCTTCATCTGCTCGATTTGCGTTGCAGACTTAATCTTGATCATAGACCGAGAGCCTCTTTGACATCCCCGTACACGGTCTCGCGAGCCTGGTCACCGTTGACCGACTTGAGCAGACCCTGGCCACGATAGTAGTCAACGAGCGGGCTCGTGGACTTCTCGTAGACGTCGAGACGGTTCTTAATGGTCTCGGGCTTGTCGTCGTCGCGCTGATACATCTCGCCACCACACTTGGGGCAGGTAGCATCGGCAGCGGTGCCGGTGTAACCGCAGGCGCGGCAGGTGCGACGCGAAGACAGACGGTCGATGATGACCTCGGGGGCCACGTCGACCAGAAGGGCGCAGTCGATCTCGCGACCCATGGCGGAGAGCTCGGAATCGAGCGTCACAGCCTGGGCGGTGTTGCGCGGGAAGCCGTCGAGGATGAAGCCCTGCTGGGCGTCATCGGCGGCAAGGCGCTCCTTGACAAGGTCGATCACGAGCTGGTCGGGAACGAGCTCGCCAGCGTCCATGTACTTCTTAGCCTGAATACCAAGCTCGGTGCCACTCTTGACGGCAGCACGCAGCAGGTCGCCCGTGGAAATATGGGCGACGCCAAACTCGGCGACGAGCTCCTGTGCGACGGTGCCCTTACCGGCACCCGGAGCTCCGAGCAATACGAGGTTCATGAGCAATCCTCCTCTAGCCTATTTAAAGAATCCATCGTAATCATACATCTTGATCTGGCCTTCGAGCTTATCGACCGTGTCGAGCACGACGCCGACCATGATGAGGATGGACGTGCCGCCAAATGCCTGAATCAGATGGTTACCCGTGAAGGAGAAGATGATCGAAGGCACGATGGCGATGAGCGCCAAAAAGACAGCGCTGGGAAGCGTGATCTTGTTGAGCGCGTTCTTGATGTAGGCCGCGGTAGCCCTACCCGGACGGACGCCCGGAATAAAGCCGCCCTGCTTCTTAAGGTTATCGGCCGTGTCATCGGGGTTGAACACCATGGAGGTGTAGAAGTACGCGAAGAACACGATGAGGACAACGTTAAGCACCCAGTTGAGCCAACCGGTCGAAAGCGCGGAGGCAACTGCCTGAATCCAGCCGATGCCGGGGAAGAACACGGCAATCTGAGCCGGGAAGTACAGCAGCGCCGAAGCGAAGATGATCGGCACGACACCCGCGGTGTTGACCTTGATGGGCAGGTAGGTGGTCTGGCCACCCATCATGCGACGGCCCACGACGCGCTTAGCGTAGGAGACCGGGATGCGGCGCTGGCCGCGCTCAAGGAAAACAATCAGCGGGATAACCAGCAGGATGATGGCGCAGATGATCACCATGGTGATGATGCCACCGGCATTGCCCTCGGTGCTGGAGAAGATAGCCTGCGGCAGACCGGCCATGATGTTCGCGAAGATGATCAGCGACATGCCATTGCCGATACCGCGCTGGGTGATGAGCTCACCAATCCACATGATCAGCATGGCGCCCGCGGTGAGCGTACCGACGATCATGAGGTCGAAGATGATCTCGGGAGCGCCGGCGCCATTGAAGCTGATGCCGAAGCTCTTAAAGAGGAAGAGGTAACCCACGGAGTTGAGGATTGCCAGAGCAAGGGTGAGGTAACGCGAATACTGCGTAATCTTGGTCTGACCGACCTCGCCCTCGCGGGCAAGCTCATGCAGGGAAGGCACGACGGCCTGGAGCATCTGGAGGATGATCGAGCTGGTGATGTAAGGCATGATGCCCAGCGAAAACACCGACACATAGCTCAACGCGCCGCCAGAGAAAAGATTCAGGAGGGCCATAGCACCTGCGGCGACCGAATTGTTATCGGTCGAGAAAAGGCCCAGCATCCCCTGGAAGGGAATGCCGGGCACAGGAACGTGCGCACCAATGCGGTACACGACGAGCATAGCTATGGTAAAAAGAATCTTTTCGCGCAATTCTTTGATGCGGAAAGCATTCTTAAGACCATTTAGCACGGCAGCTCGACCTTTCCGCCGGCGGCCTCGATCTTGGCCTGCGCAGAAGCGCTGACCTTGTCGACCTTGACCGTGAACTTCTTGGTGAGCTCACCATTGCCGAGCACCTTGACGGGCTCGAACTCGCTCTTGGTGATGCGAGCGGCCTTAAGAGCGGCACCGTCGATCACAGCGCCGTCCTCGAACTTGCGCTCGAGACGCTCAACGTTAACAGCGGTGTACTCGATACGACGGGGGTTACGGAAGCCCGGAAGCTTGGGCAGGCGCATAGCCAGCGGAGTCTGGCCACCCTCGAAGCCGGCACCCTTGGTGCCACCAGAGCGGGAACCCTGGCCCTTCTGACCGCGGCCAGAAGTGGTGCCGTGACCCGAAGAATTGCCACGGCCGACGCGCTTGCGGTTCTTGGTGGAACCGGGCGCGGGAGTAAGATCGTGAAGCTGCATTTGCTACTCCTCTACAATCTCGACAAGGTGCTTGACCTTGAAGATCATGCCGCGGACGGACTCGTTGTCAGCAATCTCGCGAACCTCGCGGATCCTGTGGAGACCGAGGGCACGGACAGTACGGACCTGGTCCTGCTTGCAACCGTTGGTGCTGCGGACCTGCTTGATCTTGATGGTGTCAGCCATGCTTAGTTCTCCTTACCGACGAACATCTCGGAGACCGTCAGGCCACGGCGAGCCGCGACGTCCTCAGGGCTGGAGAGCTCCTTGAGGCCCTCGACGGCAGCCTTGATGATGTTGAGGCCGTTGTCGGTACCGAGGGACTTGGACAGGACGTTCTTGATGCCAGCAAGCTCAAAGAGGGGACGCACAGCGCCGCCGGCGATAACGCCGGTACCCTCGACAGCGGGCTTGATGATGATGCGGCCGGCACCAAAGTGGCCGAGAACCTCGTGCGGGATGGTGCCCTGCTCGGTCACCGGCACGTGGAACATGTTCTTCTTGGCATCGAGAGATGCCTTGGAGATGGCCATGGGCACCTCAGCGGACTTGCCCATGCCAACGCCAACGTTGCCCTTGCCGTCGCCAACGACGACGAGAGCGACGAGGCTCATGCGACGACCACCCTTGACGGTCTTCGACACGCGGTTGATGTAAACGACGCGCTCCTCGAACTCGGAGGCCTCGCGCTGCTGCTTCTGATTACGAGCCATGTGCTACATACCTCCTAGAACTCGAGACCGGCGGCACGAGCACCGTCGGCGAGGGCCTTGACGCGGCCATGGTAGATACGGCCACCACGATCGAAGGCGACCTTGGTGATGCCGGCCTCGATGGCGCGCTTGCCAACGAGCTGACCGACCTTCTCCGCAGCCTCCTTGTTCGAGGTGTGGGTGCCCTTGAACTCGGCCTCGAGGGTCGAGGCAGAGACGAGCGTCAGGCTGGAGCCCTTGCTGTCGTCGATGATCTGGGCATAGATGTTGGCGTTAGTACGGGTCACGCGAAGACGCGGACGCTCGGCGGTACCCGAGACCTTGCCGCGAACACGACGCTGACGACGCTTGAGGCCTTCCAGCTTCGCCTTATGCTTGTTCATACGTAAACTCCTAAAAAGGTTGATCTTGCCAGCACCTGACGGGGTGCTGGTCTTATGCGAGTGAGTCGGTTACGACTACTTGGCGGCCTTACCCAGCTTGCGGCGGATGTGCTCGCCAACATAGTGGATACCCTTGCCCTTGTAAGGCTCGGGAGGACGATGACCGCGGATCTCAGCGGCGATCTGACCGACCTGCTGCTTGTTGATACCCTTGACGTTCACGTGGGTGTTGTCGGGAACCTCGAAGGTAATGCCCTCGGGAGCCTCGACGATCACGGGGTGCGAGAAGCCCAGGGAGAACTCGAGGTTCTTACCCTTCTGCTGCACGCGGTAACCGACGCCGGCGAGCTCGAGCTTCTTCTCGAAGCCCTCGGAAACGCCGACAACCATGTTGTGGATGAGGGCGCGGGTGAGGCCGTGGCGGGCACGGGTCTCACGCTCGTCGTCGGGACGGGAAACGGTGAGGACGTTGTCCTCGACGTTGATAGCGAGCTTCTCAAAGACATCGAGCTCGAGCTGGCCCTTGGGGCCCTTGACGACAACGTTGTTGCCGTTGACTGCCACTTCGACTCCGGCGGGAATCTGGACAGGCTTATTACCGATACGAGACACGGTGATCTCCTTTCCTTCTACCTACCGAGCGAATTACCAGACGTAAGCGATGATCTCGCCGCCGACGTTGTGCTTGCGAGCATCGCGGTCGGTCATGACGCCATGGCTGGTGGAAATAATGGCGGTACCAAGGCCACCGCGGACGCGGGGCATGTCGGCAACGCCGGTGTACTTACGCAGGCCCGGCTTGGAAATGCGGCGGATGCCGTTGATGACCTTAGCCTTCTTGGGACCATACTTAAGCGTGATGTGCAGAGTCTTCTGGGGAACGGTGTCCTCGACATCGTAGCCCTCGATGTAGCCCTCCTCGTGCAGAACACGAGCGATCTCGACGAGCTTCTTGCTGCTCGGCATGGAGACCGTGGCCTTGTTCACAGAGTTAGCGTTACGGATGCGCGTAAGCATATCTGCGATCGGGTCTGTAAGGTTCATACAGATTCTCCTTCGTTCTTGATGAACACGTGCTCTTGGTTCTTCGCCGCCCTTAACGGCAAAGCCTAACTAGCGCGTTTTCCCTGTTCCAAACGGATGCTTGAAACGCTGGTAGTGACTTACCAGCTGGCCTTCTTAACGCCGGGAAGCTCGCCCTTGAGTGCAAGCTCACGGAAGCAGACACGGCACAGGCCGAACTTGCGGTACACAGAGTGCGGACGGCCGCAGCGCTGGCAGCGCGTGTACTCACGAGTAGAGAACTTCTGCTTGCGATTGCACTTGACGATCATCGATGTCTTAGCCACTTATATCCTCCTCACATAGAGTATTGTTCGCCCCAAGCGCCGCTCCCTTGTGGAAACGGCGCTTTTAGGGCAGGTGAACCTATTTCTTGAACGGGAAACCGAAGGCGTCCAGAAGGGCCTTGGCCTCCTCATCGGTGTTGGCGGTGGTCACGAAAGTGATGTCCATACCACGCTGGTGATCGACGGAATCGAAGTCGATCTCGGGGAAGATGAGCTGCTCGGTGACGCCCATGGAGAAGTTACCACGGCCGTCGAAGCTCTTGGCGGAGATGCCGCGGAAGTCGCGGATACGGGGGATCGCGACGGAGGTCAGACGATCGAAGAACTCCCACATACGGTCGCCACGCAGGGTAACCTTGCAGCCGATCGGCATACCAGCGCGCAGGCGGAAGGTAGCGATGGACTTACGGGCACGGGTGATCATCGGCTGCTGGCCGGTGATGGCGCGCAGGTCGCGCACGGCACCGTCGATGGCCTTGGAATCGGTAGCGGCCTCGCCGACACCCATGTTCACGACGATCTTCTCAAACTTGGGGATCATCATGACGTTCTCGTACTGGAACTTGTCCTGAAGCTGCTGCTTGACCTCGTTGTTGTACTTGGTCTTCAGACGCGGCACATACTTCTCTTCTGCCATTGTTCACTCCTTCTTGGGGTTTTAAGCACGGGGCGTGGCCACGGTGGGTTGTCCTCGTGCCTCCTGACTGCATCCGCACCGCTCATGGCATTTTGCGGTTTGGACTCGACGCAGCAGGAGCCGACAAAACAATCGGTACTATACGCGTATTGGGTGCGTATTTCCAGAAAAACCTCGTCTGCCTGCACAACTCCACAACTCCCCCGCACAAATGGATCCCAAAAAGCAGTTGCGGTGAAATAGGGACTGTTTGGCGGCCTAAACGGCTTAAACAGTCCGTATTTCACCGCAACTTATTGGTGGGGATGCGATTAGCGCTTGCGGGGGACGAGTTTGGTGCGGCGCAGGTGGATCATCTCGGCGGCGATGGAGATGGCGATCTCATCGGGGTCCTCGGCCTCGATGGCAACGCCGATCGGAAGGTGCAGCTCGTCGATCTGGTCCTGCGTAAAGCCTTCCTGCTCCAGGCGGGCACGCACAAAGGCCGTCTTGCGGCGCGAGCCCAGACAGCCCAGGTAGGCAGGCTTGGCGCGCATGGCCTGAATCACCACGTCGATATCGGACTTGTGACCCGCCGTGGCGACGACCACCAGGTCGCGCGGGCCGATGGGGCACAGCTCGCTCAGGTTCTTGTAATCGACCAAGCGACGATCGTAGACACCGGGCACCCAATCGGGGGTCAGCGTGCCGGGGCGGTCGTCGCACGCCACGACGGCAAAGCCCGCCGCCGTGAGCACCCGCGCCGTCGCGGCGCCCACGTGGCCGCAGCCAAAGATATAGGTCAGGCCCTCGGGGCAGAGCGTCTCGATGTGCGCGGGAGGAATCTCGGAGGCGGCGTTTGTATAGGTAACCTTACTCCCCTCCTCCACCAGCGAAAGCCCGGGGCAACCCGCAATGGTGCGGCGCGATTCCTCGCCATGGTATTCAGTAGCGTCGCTTTCGAGCGCGCTTGCGATAAACGGCTCAAAGTCGATGACGAAGTCGCCGATACGTCGATACGTCAAGACGTCGGCAATTTCCTGGAACAACTGTGCCTGGATCGCATCCAGATGCAGATAGCACAGGCAGATGGCTCCGCCGCAGATCATACCGGTATCGGAGTTCTCGCCGCCCATGGTGTAGCGGACCAGACGCGATTGCCCCGCGGCCAGCAGCTCTCGCGCCTCGTCCAGCGCAAAAAGCTCGATCTTGCCGCCGCCGATGGTGCCCGCCTGGCTACCGTCGGCAAAGACGGCCATCCAGGCGCCCACGCCGCGCGGCGACGACCCCGCCGTGCCGGCCACGACCACGAGCTCGCACGTCTCGCCAGCACGCAGGGCGACAAGCGCCGCATTCACAACATCGAGCTTTTCCATTGCCGCCTTCTATCCTCTAAAGATATCGGTGAGCATAGCGAGTGCCTCGAGCACGCCGCCGCCGACCGACGTCGCCTTGTCCGAAATGTAGTTGATATAGCTGGCATCGCCGCGCGGATCGACATCGGCGCATTTAAAGCCCTCGGTCACCTGCACGCCGTTCGCCAAAAGCCCGCGCAGACAGCCATCGATCTGCGTGCACATGGGCGAATCGCCCGCGTAGCCAATCACGTCTCCGGCGCTCACGATGTCGCCGATCGCGCGGTCGGACCGAAACACGCCGGCGGCGGGGCTGTGGATAACGCGCTCTCTGCCATAGCCAGCGATAATGCCCGGCACGCCCGTGTTGGGTTGGGGCGAACCCTGGGTAATGACACGGCCCAGGAAATGCCCGCGCATGGTTTCGACCACGGCGTCGCAGTCAACCGGCGCGGTAAAGCCCGGCCCCACGGCGATGACGGCAGGCGCCATGTCGCGCGTGGTACCCAGGTTGCGCTTAGCCAGAATCGCGTCGACCACGGCAGCGGGTTTCAGCTCGCCGAGCATCTTGGCCTGAGGGTCCACCACGACGGCAACATCCCCCGCTTGGGTAATCTCGAGCGCCTCTGCCGGCGTCTGCGCCAAGCGAGCGCGAATGCCCTCGACCTGGACCTCGCCCAGGCGAATAGCCTCGCAAAAACTGATTGTGCGGCGGATGCACGTGGGAACCGCGATATCGGCCATAACGACCGACACGCCGGCGCGCACCAAGCGAGCGGCGACACCCGTGGCGATATCGCCGGCGCCGCGAACATAAACGAGCATTCCCGGGGCACCTCCCTGTGCTACGGTTTGAGCAGAGCAAAAGCGGTTCGACCGCTACTCTGATGATTATTTATTATCACAGTATTATACGGCGGTGAACAGATGGAAACGGTTAGCGGCAATCTTGCCTCGGCGCTCAGGATCGAGCCGGGCATTACCGCGATTATCGGCAGCGGTGGCAAGTCGACCTTGCTGAAGGCGCTGGGTCTCGAGCTCATGCGCGCTGGCGGCAGGGTGCTCCTCTGCACCACCACGCGCATGTTCCCCGTCGCCGGCGTGCCATGGGACGGGTCGAGCCGTCGCCTGGACGCCGCGCCTTGGAAGCCAGGTGCCCCACACGCCCCAGGCTGCACCTGCGAGGCCTGCGCGGGGCTTGTGCGGGGAAGCATCTGCCAGGCAGGCGTCTTGGACCCCCAGACGGGCAAGCTCTCCTCCCCTGCCGAGCCGCTCGACCAGCTGGCGCAGCGCTTTGACTACGTCCTGGCCGAGGCGGACGGCAGCAAGCGGCTCCCGCTCAAGGCGCACGCCCCGTGGGAGCCGGTCGTTCCCGCCGGCACGGCCAACGTCATCTGGCTCGTCGGAGCCTCGGGACTCAGCAAGCCCATCAACGAAGCCGTCCACCGCCCTGAGCTCTTTTGCGAGCGTTGCGGCTGCGAGCTCACCGACATCGCCACGCCCGAGCGCGTCGCCCAGGTGCTCAATTCCGAGATGCAGGCGCTTAAACTCAGCACCGCACGCGTCATGCTCAACCAAGTCGACACGCTCAGCGACCCCACGATGGCCGACCGCTTCGAGGCAGCCCTCGGCCGCCCCCTCATCGCCACCAGCCTCAAGTAGCCGGCCCCATCTCGTCAGTTGCGGTGAAATACGGACTGTTTGGCCGTATGACGGCCGCAAACAGTCCGTATTTCACCGCAACTGCGGAGGGGACATGGCATCTTTGCTGCTAGCGAGGCACGTAGCGACCGGGCTGGGCTCCGGTGGGCTCGCCATCGCGCGCCACCAGCACGCCGTTCACAAACACGGCCTTGGCGCGGCCATGTGCCTCAAAGCCCTCGAGCGGCGTGTAGTCCACGGCCTGATGCTGTGTCGCGGCGCTGATCGTCCAACGCGCGCACGGATCCCACACGCACACGTCGGCATCGGAGCCCTCGGCAAGACAGCCCTTGCGCGGATACATGCCAAACACGCGCGCCGGGTTCTCGCTCATCAAACGGCACAGATCCTCGGGACCCAGCTGTCCCTCAAAGCTCGTAGCGATCGCGACGGGGCGATGCTCCACACCGGGCCCGCCGTTGGGAATCGCGCGGAAGTCGTCGCGCCCGCGGTCCTTTTGCCCGTGCAGGTTAAAGCTGCAATGATCGGTCGCAATAGTATCGATCTCGCCGTCCACAAGCGCCTCGCGCAGGGCTGCACGGTCGCCGGCATGGCGCAGCGGCGGGCTCATCACGTACTTGGCACCCGCAAAGCCGTCCTCGCCCTGCTCCAAGTAGCAAGTATCGTCGAGCATCAGATACTGAGGGCAGGTCTCGACATAGATGTTCTTCTGCCCGCGCGCTTTGGCAGCGCGAATGGCCTCGAGCCCCAGCCTGGTCGAAAGGTGCACCACGTTGACCGGAGCGTCCCCGGCCAAGTGCGCCAGATACAGCAGACGGCTCACGGCCTCGGCCTCGCACACATCCGGACGGCTGAGCGCATGGCCCTCGGGCCCGTGGATGCCCTGCTCAAACACGCGCTTCTGCAGCTCATTCACCAGCGTACCGTTCTCGCAATGCACGCACAGTATGCCGCCAATACGCTTGAGCTCCTCGAGCACCTCGAGCGTCTCGGCATCGTCCAGGCGCAGATGATCGTAGGCAAAGTAGGTCTTGAACGACGATACGCCCGCCTCGCGCATGGCCGAAAGATCGGCGCGGTTGCGCTCGTTCCACTCGGCGAGTGCCATATGAAAAGCGTAGTTTGCCGTGCAGGTGCCGTCGGCGCGGTGGTGCCACTCGGCAAGGGCATCGGGCATGGTCACGCCGCGGTCGGCCGTGGCGTAGTCCACGATGGTCGTGGTGCCACCGCAGGCAGCCGCGCGCGTGCCGGTCTCAAAGCTATCGGCTGTCCAATCCATGCCGGTCCAGCACTGCATGTGCGTGTGGCCGTCGATAAAGCCCGGGAACACCCAACAGTCTGTGGCGTCCTGGACGGTATCGTCCTCGCCCGGCTCAATCGCCGCGGCAATCCGCACAATCTTGTCGCCCTCCATGGCAAGATCGGCGCGGCGAAGCCCCCGAGGCGTCACGAGCGCGCCGTTTTTGATGATGATCATAATTGCTCCTTATTGATTGATGCAGTTGGCCACGCGATCAAAATACGAGCAGGCGGCGATATGCTCCGTTATGCGTTGCTGTCCCTTGGCGGTATCGACGTCCCACAGCTCGTAGGCACGCGCCTCGACCAGCACCACGTCGGTACGGTCCTTGAGGATCGAACCGCCGCCGTCCTTGCCCTCAAGACACATGAGTGCATCGAACAGTTCCGCCGGAAAGAGCACCGGGCTCGAAGGCTCACCGTTGCACGCAAGACGCACCGGATGCTTGCGGCCACACTCGTCAAATGCACGAACCATAGCCTCAAAAGAATCCGAACTCACGAGCGGCTGGTCGCCCGGCAAAAAGAGGCAACCTTTCCAGTTGCGTTCGACTCCCCACGAAAGGCCCGCACGGACGCTTTCGCTGCGCAGCTCGCCATCGTGCAGCACGCACGGGCAATGCTTGTCCTCGCAAATCTGGGCGACCTCGGGCCAACGCGTCGAAACCACGACGTCAAAGCCCCGGGGAACCGAATCGATGGTCCGGGCAATCAGCGGCTCGCCATAGATATCGGCAAGCATCTTGTTAGAGCCAAACCGCTTGCCCTCGCCCGAAGCCATAATGACGCATCCAAGTTTCATGGTGATACCTCCCCTGAAACCATCGTACCCATAACTCGCGCCGCGGGCATCCACATCGAAAGCGCTTATCCCGCACGCCCACGATGCAAAAAGGGGGCACCCCGCCGGTTGGCAGAGCGCCCCCTTTACATGGCTTACCTCAGCCCGGCTTTAGGCCTGGAGCCAACGGGCGGTGTTACGCTCGTCGAGGGCCTTGAGGGTAGCGGCGGGATCGGCAACCTTCTGCAGGAACATCATGGCAGCGATGGCGTACGGCTTGTAGCTGGCCTCCTTGTACATGCCCACGCGGTGCATGTCGAAGACGTCGGCGTTAACCTCGCCGTGCTCGCAGGAGACACCGGAGATGTCGGCGGGCAGCGGGTGCATAAAGATGGTGTCCTGGCCGTTGGCGGTCTTCTCCATGAGCTCGGTCGTGGAGCACCAATCCTGATGCGTAGCGTTCTGGGCGAGCAGTTCCTTCTCGAGCGCTGCGATGCCGGCGTCGTCGCCCTCGGCGTACAGGTTGGTGCGCTTCTCCATGGCGGCAAACGGAGCCCAGCTCTTGGGGATCACGATGTCGGCGCCCTCGAAGGCCTCGGCCATGGTGTTGACCTGCTTAAAGGTGGTGCCGGACTCGGCGGCGTAGCCCTTGGCGCGCTCGACGACCTCGGGCATGAGGTCGTAGCCCTCGGGGTGGGCCAGGGTGACGTCCATGCCAAAGCGGGGCAGCAGGCTGATCAGCGACTGCGGGCAGGACAGCGGCTTGCCGTAAGAGGGCGAATAGGCCCAGGTGACGGCAACCTTCTTGCCCTTGAGGTTCTCGAGGCCGCCAAACTCGTTGATGAGGTAGAGCATGTCGGCAGAGGACTGCGTGGGGTGGTCGGAATCGGACTGCAGGGAGATGAGCGTGGGACGGTGATCCAGAACGCCGTCCTCGTAGGCCTGCTGCACGGACTCGGAGACCTCGGCCATGTAGGCGTCGCCCTTGCCGATGTACATGTCGTCGCGGATGCCGATGACGTCGGCCATGAAGGAGATCATGGTAGCGGTCTCGCGGACGGTCTCGCCGTGGGCGATCTGGGACTTCTTCTCGTCCAGGTCCTGCAGCTCAAGGCCGAGCAGGTTGGCGGCCTTAGAGAAGGAGAAGCGCGTACGGGTGGAGTTGTCGCGGAACAGGGAGACGGCCAGGCCCGAGTCGAAAATCTTGGACGAAACGTTGTTCTCGCGCAGCTCGCGCAGGGCGTCGGCGACGATGTAGAGAGCCTTGAGCTCATCGGTGGTCTTGTCCCAGGTGTGCAGGAAATCGCTGCCGTACATACCCTTAAAATCGAGGCCGTTCAGTTGCTCGACGAGCTCGGTAAACTTAGCGTCCATGGAAATGTCCTTTCTAAAGATGAAACGATCGCAATGAGTAGATGTGTTCCGGCATGCGCGTGTGGCTAGAACATGCAGAGCACCATGACGAGGACCCGCCACCGTTGAGGAAGCATGGGAGATAACGACCGCGGGCCCCAAGTCAACAGGGGGTGCCGGGGACACGAGCGGCCCCCGGCTCAACAAAATCGAGGAATGGGACTAATCGATCTTGTTGTTGGTCAGACCGGCGCGGAACACGGTGGCATCGCCATCGGCCTGGCTCGGATCGTAGAGGTTCAGGGCAGCCACGTACATGGCGGCAGCGGTGACCAGGTCGTCCTTGTAGGTGACCTCGTTGGGAGCGTGAGCCTGAGACTCGGCACCCGGGCCAAAGCCCACGCAGGGGATGCCGTAGCGGCCCTGGATGGAAACGCAGTTCGTGGAGAAGGTCCACTTGTCGCACAGCGGGCGACCGGTGCGCTTGTCCATGCTGGGCTCGCAGCCGATGCGCTCGTCACCAAACATGGCCTTGTGGGCGTCGACGAGGGCCTTGACGTGCGGAGCGGTCTCCTTGTTGATCCACGTGGGGAAGTAAGCCTCGGTCTCGTAGACCTCGCCGGTCCAGGACGGACGGTCGTACATGTACATGGAGACCTTCACGTCGTCGCCGTACTTCTTGGCGGCCGGCAGGTTGCGGATCTCGTCCAGGCAGGACTCCCAGGTCTCACCGGCGGTCATGCGACGGTCGATGGAGATGGCGCAGGAGTCAGCGACAGCGCAGCGACTGGGACTGGTGTAGAAGATCTGGCTGACGGTGCAGGTGCCGCGGCCCAGGAAGCGGGCATCCTCGAAGTGCTCGGGGTTGTACTTGGGGTCGAGCATCTTGACGAGACCCTTGATGTCGGTCGACTCGTCGCAGCCGTTGTTGTTGAGAGCGCGGACGTCGGCGATGATGTCGGCCATCTTGTAGATGGCGTTGTCGCCGCGGTCGGGAGCGGAGCCGTGGCAGGAGGTGCCGTGAACGTCGACGCGGATCTCCATGCGGCCGCGGTGACCGCGATAGATGCCGCCGTCGGTGGGCTCGGTGGAAATGACGAACTCGGGCTTAATGCCGTCCTTGTTGTAGATGTACTGCCAGCACATGCCGTCGCAGTCCTCTTCCTGGACGGTGCCGACGACCATGATCTTGTAACCCTCGGGGATGAGGCCCATGTCCTTCATCATCTTGGCAGCGTAGGTAGCGGAAGCCATGCCGCCCTCCTGGTCAGAGCCGCCGCGGCCGTAGATGATCTCGTCGGTCTCGTAGCCCTCATAGGGATCGGCGTCCCAGTTCTCAATGTTGCCGATGCCGACGGTGTCGATGTGGGAGTCGATGGCGATGATCTTGTCGCCCTCGCCCATAAAGCCCATGACGTTGCCCAGGCCGTCGACCTTGACCTCGTCATAGCCAAGGCTCTCCATCTCGGCCTTGATGCAGGCAACAACCTCACCCTCCTCGCAGGACTCAGAGGGATGGCTAATCATTGCGCGAAGAAAACGCGTCATATCAGCACGGTGGGACTCAGCAGCAGCCTTGATAGCGTCGAAATCGAGTTCTTTAGCCATTGTTCATAACCTTTCAAACGAAGGAATCTACCTGTGAGGTGGCGGAGCGATACCTATTTACTCCGCCCCAACGATTAGCAAGTGGGATATTCGCCTTCCCAAACAATGCGGCGATACTGGTCGGGATCGGTGTCGCCCTCGGTGGAGAAGCAGAGCACGGAGCTCGTCTTGTCCAGGCCGATGAGCTCCTTGAGCTCGGCGTACTCGGGATCGAGCATGAGGGTCTCGACCAGGCCGGTGGTCACAGCGCCGGACTCGCCGGAGATGACGCGCGGGTCGCCCTTCTCGGGAGCGCCCAGGGTGCGCATGCCGCGAGCGGTGACCCAGTCGGGGCAGGACACGAAGGCGGTGGTGTGGTTGCGCAGGATATCCCAGCCCAGGATGTTGGGTTCGCCGCAGCACAGGCCGGCCATGATGGAGGGCATGTCGCCGTCCACGATGCGCGGATCGCCGTCGCCGGCGGCAGCGCCCTTGTACAGGCAGGCGGCAGGCGCGCACTCAACCACGACGAAGGTGGGCGGGTTATCGGGATACAGGTTGGTGAAGTAGCCCACCACGGCGCCGGCGAGCGAACCCACGCCAGCCTGGACAAACACGTGCGTCGGGCGGTTGATGGCCATCTCGCGCAGCTGCTCGGCAGCCTCGGAAGCCATGGTGCCGTAACCCTCCATGATCCAGGACGGGATCTTCTCGTAGCCCTCCCAGGCGGTGTCCTGAACGATGACGCCGCGCTCGCAGGCGTCGGCCTCGGCGGCGGCCATGCGCACGCACTCGTCGTAGTTGACCTCTTCAATGGTCACCGTGGCGCCCTCGGCGGCAATGTTATCGAAGCGGGGTTTGGTGGAACCCTTGGGCATGTGCACGACAGCCTTCTGGCCCAGCTTGTTGGCAGCCCATGCCACGCCGCGGCCATGGTTGCCGTCGGTGGCGGTAAAGAAGGTAGCCTGGCCAAAGTCCTCGGCCAGCTGATCGGAGGTCAGGTAATCGAAGGTGCAGTCGGCAACGTCCTTGCCGGTCTCGTCGGCAATGTAGTTGGCCATGGCAAACGAGCCGCCCAGGACCTTAAAGGCGTTGAGGCCAAAGCGATAGCTCTCGTCCTTAACGCACAGGTTGGACAGGCCCAGGCGCGCGGCCTGGCCGTCCAGGCGGGCAAGCGGAGTGACGGTGTACTGAGGGAACGACTGGTGGAAGGCACGGGCCTTCTTCACGTGGTCGAGACTCATGATTCCCAAGCGCTTGTCATCGCTCTTGGGCATCGTGTTGCCCGCCCACTGGATCTTATCGGCCATACGGTGAACTCCTTAAGTCCTCTCTTGCCGGCCCCCGCATACGCGTTTCAGCCCGATCCCATTCACACGGCTGAACTTTTATGTGGATGCCAAACAAAAAGTTTGTTAGTAATGTTCTATCACACTTTTTGATTGGTATACCTAACGAATTGTTTGTTGCCGCAATCGGTACTTTTTCGCCGCCGAACGGTCATGAATTGCCTTGTTGATGGATTTGTTTGCGGTCATGTGTGGTTTATGGCACAGTGAGCCCAAACTAATTTTTAGGAAGGCACCTATGACCCCCGCACAGATTGAGTTTTATAAGCGCCTTGCACACGGCCTGGCGCTCCAATTTGGCCCCAACTGCGAAATCGTCGTCCACGATCTGGAGACCGATGACGTGGACCACTCCATCGTAGTGATTGAAAACGGCCACGTCAGCGGGCGCAAACTGGGTGACGGCCCCAGCCATATCGTGTTTGAGTCCATGCACGAGGGCGCCACCGATGTACACGACCGCGAGCCGTACCTCACTAAAACCACCGACGGTAAGCTGCTCAAATCGTCGACGATCTTTATCCGCAACGACGAGGGCAAGCCCGTCGGCATTTTGGGCATCAACTTTGACATTACGCTTATGAAGGCTTTTGAGCGTTCGCTCGACGCCTTTACCGGCACCGGCGGCACGGGCTATACCGAGCCCGAGCCCATTACCAAGAACATCGGCGACCTGCTCGAGGACCTGCTGCACGAGTGCGAGCAGTTTGTGGGCAAGCCCGCGGCACTCATGACCAAAGACGAGCGCATTCGTGCCATTGGCTACCTCGACCGTCGCGGCGCCTTCCTCATTTCCAAGTCGAGCGAGCGCGCCTGCGAGTTCTTTGGCATCTCCAAGTACAGCTTCTATAGCTACCTCAATGAGGCCAAGGCGGCGGCCGGCGACAAGTAGGCACTCGCCTGGATTGCCCCTCCCCTTTTGGGCGCGAGTTCTGGAAAGCACGAATCCAAGACCGAGCCGCTTGGGAAGTTCCATATAATCGATGTCATTAGTATTTCGAAAGGATGGAACAGAATGGCGTTGAGCAAGGCATCATGCACCGGTCGCGGATTGATTCCGGCAATTGGTGGACATGTGCACCGCATGTTCGATGAGAGTGAAGACGACCTGTTTTCGCTGAGCCTTGACGACGTGATGGATGATCGCCCGTGGACCGCCGACGAACTCATGGGCGGCGGGGCTCGCCCGTCAAGTCCCAATCCCGCACTTGCGCCTAAGCCCGCATCTGCGCCGACGCCCGCGCCTACGCCCGCACCCACTTCGGCGCCCACGACCGCTCCCCGCCCCGCAAGCGACCCGTCCGAGACGGCGGCATTTCTCGCTGCGGCGACGCAGGGCAAATCGGCCGACAGCACCGTTATGTACAACGCCCAGCAGTTGCCCGTTCCTGCGGCACGCAAGCCTCCGGTCACAAGGCTCGATGAGCCCGTTGCCCATCAGGTTGCCTACGATTCCTGGGCTGCAACCGATCTGGATGAGACCTCTACCGGCATGCCGGCGCTCGACGTTCCAGTTAACCCGCTTTTTGCCGCCAACACGAGCGCCGCGGACTATGAGGGCGGTGCGGCATATTCCGATTATTCCGATGGCTATGCTGGCAACGGTCGCATCGAGACCGAGAACTATGGCACCGCATCGAGCGATTATCTCAACGATCCGTACGCCGCCACGCCTGCACCGGAATATGACCCGGAGGCCGCGTCCGCGCCGGCGTATACCAAAAGCACGGGCGAAGAGCGCTTTGCCGATTATTACGCCGAGGAAAAGGCGCTGCGTTTCTCGGAATTTCCGCAGGCAGTCAAGGTTGCCTTTATCGCCATTATCATTGCCCTGCTCGGTGTCATTGCGTTTGAGGGGTTCCAGCTGTTCCGCGGCCCCACCCAAGCGGAGTCGGAGACCCAGCAAAAAGAGAACGATAACCAGTACCTGGACATCAACACCCTCAAGGGCGACCCCAACGACGGAGACGACGAGTAGCGAGAGCTGAAGGCGGCCGCAGGATCCCGCATCCAGCACCGGCTTCTAAGTGCTGTTTTGTCATCCAGCTACACTTTTCCGAAGTTTTAAGGTGCCTATTTCGACACTTTTCCGGATTTTATACTCTGTCCCTCCAGATGCGCTTTACGGTGCAGGCGTTGGAAGAAGGGCCATGTGCCGCTGGCGGCCCACATGTTCTGCAGATCAAGCTGCTCGGAGACGGCTCGCGCGAGCCGTCCAGCTGGAAGCTTTTTGCCGACGGTGCGTGCGTTGCGGACGGATCCGGCGCCTTTGCCCGCGAGTGCTTCTGCGAGGGCGCCGAGGTGTTCCTGGACCTGTGTCGCGACGCCGTGCACGCGGCCGAGCTGCACCAGTGGAGCCAGAGGGAGTACGAGCTGCTGAGCGCGGCGCGCGGGATTGCGGGGGTGTAGGTGGGCAGATAAGCCATCGGCAATTCCGAGATGGCAAGGGCCGGGAATTAGATTCCCGGCCTTTAACCTAGCACTGCTTTATAAGATCGAGCACCGCGGGAATGTCATCGGCATTACGAAGAGCAACATAGGTCGGTAGGCCTGGGCCAAATCCACCCTGCGTACGTTTGTCCTGGCACATGTCCTCTGGATCAATTAGGTCATCCACGCTCTTTGCCAGGCCGACGGCAATCCAGCCACCGTTGCTGGTCCTACCTTCTAACACGGCATGCAGTTTTCGCTTGCCCGACCTGAAGCCTACATAGTACTTGGCTATGTAGGACTCCCACGAAGGGTTACCACTCAGAACGGACTCGCGCACCTCATCGAAAAGCTTCTGGTTGAGCCCACCTTCGGCAAAGGTGGGGTGGTTCTCATGCAGAGTCCAGACAGGAGCCTCGTCAGGCTCCCCACGAGAAGGACGGTACTTGTCGACGACGTCTGCCGGAAGGTCGGGATACTTCCATATCTCGCACGCTTCTTTCGCCAGCTCGTCCGCGCGCTGCCCAATCTCTTCCTCACCCCATTTTTCATGCGAGACAATCGATTTGTTTAGGTAGAGCGGGCTGCACTTAAATCCGACGTCAGGCAGATTGAGCTTGTCCGAGAACGACCGGTTTGAGTACTCCTGGTTGTAGCCCGTCAGCGTAAGATTTCCCAAGTTGTTGCACAGCCTGTCGTGGACGTCTTCCCAGTTCTCACCAAGCGATTCCTTCCAGCCGTGCTCATCATCAATCGTCTGGGGCATGATGTGCTCGATCTGGTAATCGTCGGCTGAGATGGACTCCTTCGGGTGGTGCCAGTTCTCCATGCGTTCCAGGTAATAGCGCTTTTTAGAGAAGCGGTTGTAGCAGTCACGCGCCTTAAACTCCTCGACAAAATGCTCGTCTGTCGGAAAGTATGCGGTCATACCGCTGCTGTGGATAAGGAGCATCGCCGTAACGTACTCCTCGATATCGTCCTGCTGCTCGAGATTGCGATACATGCCGGCAAAGAAATTATTTAGGCCCGTGGTAAGTCTGCCGCAAACCGCTCGCCTGAACAGAAACGACTCGATAGTCTCGCAGATACGTAAAAACGCATTGCGGTCTAGTCCATTCCCCTCGTAAACCGAATAAAGCAACATTAAGAGGGGCCTTATCTGCTTCACGTCGAGGCTTACGATTCTGCCGAACACTCGGCGCAGTCCGTCGTCCTTCTCCTTACCAAGGAACAGACTGGCGTATCTATGTGCATACCCGCGCAGCTCCTTAAGCAGGCCCTCGGTGTCACCATCGTAGTCGTCGGCGAAATAGCGCTTAAACTCGTAGTAGGCCTCGTTCTCCTTCGGCATCCTATTGGGAACTTTAAGCCACAGCCAGTACCAGATAAATGCATTGAACTCGTCCTCGCCGCCTTTTCCGAACAAGCACTCGAGTGGATGCCAATAACCCTCATAAAGCTTGGTCTGTTCGTCGTTGGGAAGCGACATTAGAACGTAGTTACGGATGAGGTCAATGGGCGTGAGCGGCTTGCCCTTGGAGTTCATGGACTCAAATATGAGCTGGGCATTATCAACGCCAGCGGTGAGCTTAGTGTCGATGACCTGCACGCGGTTTAGCCCCGCCCAAAGCCTTGCCGGGTCAAATGATTTACCACGCATCTTCTCGCGGAAGAACGCATGGTTCTCGACAATCCGATCCGATTTTTCATCTGGCACGGGAGCCCCAGACACGATGGAGAACAGCGTCTCTTTATCGTCCTGCGAGAGCACCAGCTTGTAGCGTGCCAGACCGTTGTAGTCGTCATCGTTAAAGAGGTAATTTTTCCTCAGCGCCGAGATTTTGAGGTCGCCAAGGAAGCCAGCCTTGTCGGGGTTGCTCTCCAAATAGTCAGCCAAAGCTGCAATCATCAACGAAAACGTCGTCATGCGCTGCTGTCCGTCAATCAGAAGCACGCGCGAAATGCTCGTGGCAGAGCTCTCGGACTCGGGGATATAAAGCATTGACCCCACGAAGTGCGATACGCCATCACGACCCGCTCGCATGACGTCATCCCAAAGCACCTCGCACTCTTTTACACTCCACGAGTAAACTCGCTGGTACACGGGAATGACAAACTGCATCTTCGCCACGCCCATAAGGTCGAGCAGATTCGCCTCGGTTGCTTTCATTTACGCTTGTCCCCTTTCTTGTTTACGCCGCTTGCGGTCAGTCCCCCACTGAACGAAAGACGCTAAAGACCAGAGCATCGAAGCGCTGGAGCAACCGGGATGCTCGTCTCACTAGATTTTACAACGCTTGTCGCGAATACAGTTGAAAGCCAATCCGGTTCCGATGGCTCCCCCTATGAGAAGCACGTGGACACTAAGGGACGCGTTCTGAGCGACAAGTGCATCGCGGACGAGGTTCCGTTTGGGATTCCGGAAAGCTGGGCCTGGGCGAGATTTAGTGAA
>NZ_JBBNLP010000011.1:0-49480 GCF_040092425.1 Collinsella sp. CLA-ER-H3 | reverse complement strand
CCACGGCACCATCGAGCTGTGCGAGGAGGGCACGAGCCTCATCATGCTCTACGGCGAGGACGACACCCGTAAGCTCATGGACCGCGTGGACAACTTCACTCACATGCTCGCCGACGAGAAGGGCGTCAACGTCCGCGTGAACAAGTTTGACACCGCCGAGGTCGAGCTGCCGTTCAGCGACCCCGAGTTCCGCAAGATCGTCTCCCCGATGGTCACCTACACCATCACCGAGCGCCTGAGCTGCCATCTCGAGCACGTCCGCAACCACCCGCTCACCACGCGTCGTTACTATCACCAGATGAATTACTAATCCTTTCAAATTGCTGCTGTTGTCTGCAGGCGAGACGTGCTGAACGTCTCGCCTGCAGGCTTATTACTGGGGTTAATCAAAATAGTTGCCCAGTACCTCCTAGTTGCACTGGTCGCATTATGGCGTCCATGGACGAGCAGTTATTTGGCATTACAATGCCTGGCCGTCCGTTGTTTACGAGCTGTTCGTTGGCTTGATTCTTGGTGACGTTCAACAGGGCGTTATCGTTGGTGCTGCCTTGGAGTCCATGTTCATGGGTGCCATCATGGTCGGCGCGGCGGTTCCTCCCGAGGTCTATACCTCCGGCGTGCTTGGCTGCGCGTTTGCCGTCATTACGGGTACAGGCACGGCAACTGCCGTCGCGCTCGCCCTTCCCGTCTCCGTCTTCCTTCTCTACTCCGTGATTAACTTTGCAACGCGTATCGTCGCAGCCCATCTGGGTTACGACTTGGGAACCAAGTTTATGCAGCAGTCCGAAGAGAACAACCTTATGTCTCGCATGACGCATGCTGCCGGTGTCCTCGGAATGACCGTTATCGGCGCCATGATTGCGGCACAGGTCTCGCTGTCCACTGCTTTGACCTTTGACGTGGGTGGTTCGGAGATTGTCCTGCAGGATCTGTTCGATTCGATCTTCCCCGGTCTGCTGTCCTTGCTGGCAACGTTCGCTTGCGTTGCCCTCTATAAAAAGGGCGTCAAGACCATTTGGATCATCTTGGGCATCTTCGCAATCTGCATCATCGGAACGGGCTTGGGAGTGTTCGCGGCGGCGTAATGTTGACTGCTATGCTCGCGCGTTGGATAACTAACTGACCGTTTGAAAACGGGGCTCGGCGTAAGGCCGGCCCCGTTTTTTGTTTGAGGGATTTTCTGACCGTCCAATAATCCACGCTCATGCATCACTCACGCATCTCTCGTCTCTCATTCGTCACTAACACGAGAGATAGATTAAAGACGAGAGATAATTACGAGAGATAGCTCAACAGCAAAGAGACAAGCAACCATGGTATTGTCTCAATATCGATTGTTCCACCAGCAAAAACATGATTTAATGAAGCAGGTAGAGATATCTTATCTCTCATCTTTCACTCATATCTAATACGAGAGATAACAGAAAGACGAGAGATAATTACGAGAGATAACTGAGAGACGAGGGAAATCCGTCTGCAGCATTCTCCGCCGGACCGAGCGAAAGGACGTGCAGATGAACGAAAGCGAGCTGACCGGTCTGCTCGAGTCTTTAAGGCGCATGGGCTCGGACGATCTTAACGTCGAGGTCAAGGAGAGCGCCACGACGCTTTCCCGCGACGTATGGGAAACAGTTAGCGCATTCGCGAATACTGCTGGCGGAATTATCGTACTCGGCGTGAGCGAGCGCGCGGGCTTTGTCCCGGTTGAGAACTTTGAGACCGAGAAGGTGCTCAACCAATTCGTAGCGGGCATGGGTGATGCCGGCGGTCGCGGAAAACTGGCCAATCCGCCCAAATACACCATTGAACGCGTGGAGCTCCAGGGCACCGTGGTTCTGGTCATCACGATTGAGGAGCTCGACCCGTCGAGCAAGCCTTGTTATGTCATAGAGCGGGGCGCTCAAGGCGGCAGCTACAAACGCATCGATGACAAAGATGTTCCGCTCTCGTCGACCGAGGTCCTGTCCTTGTCATCGTATGAACGGACGAGCTCCAGTGATCGCGATGCAGTGCCCGGTGCGGTCGCAGGCGATCTTGACGAGGCCCTGGTCGACCGCACGATAGAACGCGCCTATTCGTTGACGCCTCGAGCGATGCGCGGTGCGACGGACAAGAAGACAAAGATGGAGCGCCTGAATCTCCTCGATTTCCAGGGCAATGTTACCAAGGCCGGCCTCCTTGCCGCGGGCGTTTACCCTCAGCAGTTCTATCCCAAGCTCTTCATTGATGTGGCTGTCCATGCGGGAACTCAAAAGGGCGCTGCGGGACCGCTAAGATTTATGGACCGCACAGTCTGCGAGGGCACCCTGGGCGAGATGATTTCGGATACTGTCGCGGCTGTCGCCAAAAACCTGCGCCGCACCTCGACCGTCCAAGGCATCTCGCGTATCGACTCGCTGGAGATTCCCGAGGAGGTCCTGCGCGAGGCAGTCGCCAACGCGGTTATCCACAGGGAATACGGGGATCGGTTCTGTGGGCAATCGATCGCCGTCGACGTTTTTGACGACCGTATCGAGGTGACGAATCCCGGCGGCCTTTATGGAGGGAAGACTCGCGAGAACTTGTTTGACGGCAGCTCCCGATGCCGTAACGCGACGCTCGTGAAACTCATGTCGATTGTCCCGCTGCCGGATGGCGCAGGTTCGCCGGCTGAGGGCAATGGCTCGGGCATCCCGATGATGATCGATGCCATGCGCGCACATGGTCTGGCCGAGCCCCTGTTCTGCCCGGGGTTCGATCGGTTCAAGGTCGTACTTTACCGTTCAAAGATCGAGCCGGTCGATCATGGCGGGGACTTGATTATGACGGCACTCAAGCGCTACGGCGAATTGGGGACGCGCGAACTGGCGGAGCGCACGGGACTCACGGTTTCCCAGGTTAGGACACGCGTCAATGCGCTCATTGCTCAAGGCGAGCTTGAGCCCACGGCGCCGGCGACGAGCCGCAACCGCAAATATCGACTGTCAGAGCGCGTGGAATAAATGCGTTAGTGGACGAGGCGACCCAATAATTGACCCTCGATTGGCGCCCACTAAGGTAAAGCGGTTGTTGCTCAGTCGACGGTGATGCTAAAGACTCGGCTTACGCCGGCATGGCCCCGAACCCGTCCATCAAGAACAGCCTAAGAACCAGCTTGATGACATTTCCCGGTTTGACTTCAGCCGTGCCAAAGACGTGACGCTCGGCGAGCTCACTGCAGTATGCATAGATGTCACGGATAAGGTCCGCGCCCGAAAGCGTAAACATGTAGCCTACGTCCGAAAGCGCATTGGGCGCGGCGGGCAACTTGGCCATGTGGCAGAACGTTTGCAGGTCGGGCGCCATAACATTCTGGTAGTCGAGGTGGCCGCTGGCATCCTGTGCGGCAAGCTCCAATTGGCGCACAAAATCCAGCGCCGCCGCTAACACAAAGCTCGGCGTAGGCGCATTGACGTCCTGAGTGGTCGCCACGAGTCTGCCCGCCGCCTGCGTGACAAGCCAGGCGACCTCGCGCTGGCAGCGCACGGCCTTGCGCGTCACCGGCTTGATGGACGAAGAAGAAACGCTCCCCTTAGGCGGATTCGAAGCAGCCATAAGACCATCCCATGAACAATCCGGCCCAACAAGTCCGGATGAAACACGTGCTACACCAGTATACAGGGGAGTGGAGTAGCGGGGTACAAGTGCGCCAGCGGCAAACCGAGAGCATCAACAATGTGCCTCCGCTCTATTTGGACGATGGCACGTGGGTCATTAAGTACTCGGTTCAAGCGCCGGGTACCGTTGGTTTTCGAGACCAGAATTACAACCGTAAAATGCTCAACTGCATGGAATGTGGCGTCCCAGTCGGAGTCATATTTGCAACCGAGGTGGGCTATAAGGTGCTCGGCCTTGCGTTTGTTGAGCGGTTCGAGCCCGAAAACGGATGGTTTGTTCTGCACGGTCCTGTTCATAAAGGCGGACCGGACCCTCGTTTTGCGCCCGACATGAGTTATCTGAAGCACATACCCGTCGATATTGAGTTTGCCGGACAGGGTGCGACCGACGATGAAATTTGGCTTTGGCGGTCTTTTACGATCGTGTTGTTTGATCGGATCGCGCGGCGATATTGCGATGGGGAAGTACGGAAAACTGCCGTGCGCCCTTATAGACAACAAAATGTTTCCGAGCGTAGAAGTTGATTGCGGGTCGTTTGTCGTCTTCTGTCCTTGCTGCGGCTCGCAAATACCGTGCCTCGACATTCGGTTCATCGATGCGCGCGACAGACTCAGCGACGAAGTGAGGAAACGTATGAGCGTTCATATGCCGGTGTATCAGGAGAAATGCCCTGTTTGTGGCCTCGATATCGTGTACGACGCCGGCGACGAGGGATGGGTGATGCGGAGGAGCTGGCTGTGAAGGCATCTCCGTTCCTACAAATAAATCCCCTCACCGAGCTGCTTGTGGAACTCGGCGTGATGGTCGCGTGCCCAAGTAAAGAGTGCCTGGTCAAAGTCGGTGCGCGTGGCCGGGACGCCAAAGACGCCGGCAACTTCGACACGCACAAACTCCAGTGCCGGCAGCTTGTTGATGGCGGTGAGGGCAAACGGGGACGTGGGTTCTTCGAACAGATAGTGGCTGCCTTGCAGCGCGTCGCAACTGGTGCACGTGTTGCCGAGCGACGGGGCTTTGGAGGCTCGTGCGCCTACGGGTTTGTAGCCACAGCGCTTAGAAAGATAGTCGCGGATCTCGCCCGGGACGCAGCCAAGAGCGGGAACAATGGCGAGCGCGTTGGCATTGGCCGTGTCGATGGTAATGTGCCCGGCTTCGTTGGGCGCGTGCGCAATGGCGATGCCCTTGCCGTCATCGGTTCGATAGGGAATGCCGAAGGCCGCGACCGAGGTCCCTTTGTGACACTTCCAGCACTCGCGCTTGCCCAGTACTAGATATATATACGGCGCTGAGGGGTCGGATCGGTCAACACCGGGCAGCCACTCGGCAAAGGGCTCGGGGTTGACGCCGCTGGGTACATACCAGATCTTCTTGGTCCGGTCCCATTTGGCGCCCAGCGCCTTGGCTTCTTCTTTGTGCGAAAAGGGGACATCGAGCTCGGTGCGCATGGCGGCTCCTTGGTGCTGCAGGTGCAAGTGGCTCAAGGATACCGCAGGGCGCAGACATCGCGGCGTTTTGCTGAGAAGTTGCGGTGCGGACTGATTGGTTATGCCGATGGATAGATCGGCAAGTAGATGGTTGGCTTTTGGCCAGTTGGGCGGTTGGAGCAGCTTGCGGCGCAGTTTTGTGCCTGGCTATTGTTGATGTTGGGGTATTGAATTTGTTTGGCTGCCATTCGTCAGGTAAATTGATGCTACGTTGCGATGACGGTTGGAACTGCCAGCGGATTTGGCGACATAAAACAAAACAGCCCAGAGGACATAGCCTCTGAGCTGCGAACATTTGGTGGGCGTTAGAAGATTTGAACTTCTGACCTCTTCCGTGTCAGGGAAGCGCTCTCCCCCTGAGCTAAACGCCCGATCAAGAGTGCGCAAGCGCGCAAGGGATAATATAACGGAGCCTGAACTCGGTGGCAAGAACATTTTTAAAAATCGCTTACATTGTGGAATTCGGGGGCTTTGTCATATCCATTTCAAAAGAGCCCGCTGCCGCGATTTGGCTGTCGCATAATGCAAGGCCATTGCGGTATCGAGCTATGGAAAGACGCCTGCGGAATTGTCCTACCGATAAACGGACAAGCCTCCAGCTGGTGCCTTCGCCGTGGTAAGGTAAGCCGAATTGTTTCCAGGCTGCTTCGAGGGAGTGGAATGAGCAAAGAGCGTGTCGAGCAGGTCGAAGGCGCAGGGGCTTCGGTGCCGATGACCGATATATCGAACATTGATGTGCCCGAGGGCACCGATGAGCTCAGCCGTAGCACCCGCCGCGCTTGGCGCGAGCGCCTGAACAGCGCTTCGACGCGCAAGATGATCACGGGCGTTTTGGCTACGCTGGTGGGCGGTTCGTTTTGGGGCTTCTCGGGCACCAGCGCGAGTTTTCTGTTCGATACCTACCACGTCGACACCTTGTGGCTTATGAGCGTGCGTCAGATTCTCGCCGGTCTACTCTTTATGGCCGTGGTCGTTACGCGCGACCGCGAGCGCCTGATTAAGCTCTGGACCACACCCGCCGATCGCAAGCAGCTGCTGCTCTTTACCGCCTTTGGCCTGCTGTTCAACCAGTTTTGCTATCTTTCGGCCGTGCGCCTGACGAACGCCGGAACCGCGACGGTGCTCCAGTGCCTGCAGCTCGTTATCATCATGGGCTACACCTGCGTGACCGATCGCCGCATGCCGCGTACTCGCGAAGTCATCGGCATTGGCCTGGCTCTGGGTGGAACCTTTTTAATCGCCACCGGCGGCGACCCCACCAGCCTGAATATCTCGCCGCTTGGCCTGGCAGCAGGTCTTATGTGTGCGGTCAGCGCCACGTGTATGGCGGTGATTCCCGCCAAGATCCTGCCCGAATACGGCAGCCCCATCGTCACGGGCTCGGCAATGCTCACGGCGGGCGTGGTCTCGTGCGTCTTCGTGCAGCCTTGGGCGCATATGCCGGCACTCGACGCTGCCGGCGTCGAGGCGCTCGCGGTGTTCGTGGTTATCGGCTCGTTTTTTGCTTACATGCTCTATATGCAGGGCGTTAAGGACATCGGCTCGGTGCGTGCGAGTCTCATCGGAACTGTGGAACCGGTTTCGGCGACCATCACCAGCGCCGTTATGCTGGGCACGGTGTTTTTGCCGACCGACCTTATCGGCTTTGCCATGATCATCGTGATGATGTTCCTCACGGTGTAGCTGGCGCCGCCGCCAAGACGGAAAAGGTGTTGTGCCGCATTTTCGCCAATTGATGTCCGTGTCTGGAGTTTAGCTGTCGATGCCCAAAATGCCATAAACTGGTAACGTTATGGACTTTTTCATTGCGACTCAATTGCGAGGATTTCTTTATGGCTGGTAATCACTTTAAGGGCAGCGATAGCGGCCGTCCTGCAGTTCCGCCGCGTCCGAACGGGGCTGGTAAGGCCGGCACGCCGGGCGGCGCTGGACAGGGCGGTTCCGGTAAGCGCGTGTCCCCGGGCGAGACGGCGATGTTTACCGCTCTGTACGAGCAGTCACAAAAGGCAAAAAAGACCGGCCGTGCAAGAGGGAATGTCTTTGCGGGCGGTGCAACCTCCACGTCGCAGCCGAGTGGGGCTCCTTCGGTACCCACGAACAACGCAGGTGCTACCAACGCCGCGAATGCCGCCGGCAACGTTAATGCCGGCAAGGCCGCCAACAATACTCCCTCTGCCGGTGGCGCGGGGCTTACGGGTAACCTTGGCACGATTTACACTGGCGCCTCCGAGACTGGCACGTTCGCCCGCCTGGATGATAGCGGTGCCGAGTTTGCGGGCTCGGGTTCCAAGGAAGATTATTACGATTTTGGCTTGAACTACGGTAGTGACGCTTCGTCGAGTTCGACCTCTGACGGTCTGGTCCGTCATCGCCATCGCAAGGGCGAACGCAAAAAGCGTCACACCGGCGCCATTATTGCCGCTGTAGTCGCGGTGCTTCTCGTTGCGCTTGGCGCAAGCGGCTTTATGCTGCTTAACTCGGCAAAGACCGTAAAGAGTGAAGCGAAGGAGGCCGTCGAGATTGTCGGTGGCCTTAAGGACAAGGTTACGTCGGGCGATTTTTCGACGCTGCCTGACGACGCGAAGAAGATCGATGAGCTCTGCGACAGCATGAAGGCGGAGACCTCGAGCCCGCTGTGGACGGCGGCTTCGTTTATCCCGGTGTATGGCAGCGACATCAATGCTGCCCGCACCATGATCGACGCCCTGTCCGATGTCTCGAGCAATGCGCTGGTTCCCATGGCCGATAACCTTTCGCAGGCCACGCCCGGCAAGCTGTTCCAGGACGGCATGATTAACGTGTCCGCGCTGCAGGCTGTTGCCGATTCGCTTTCCGATAGCTCCAAGGTGTTCAAGAGCGCCAACGAGAAGATCCAAGGTATTGGCGATACTCATATTTCCCAGGTGACCGAGCTGGTCGATAAGGCCAAGGACGGCTTTGCCACCCTCAGCGGCGCGGTTGACGCGGCGGAGAAGGTCGCCCCCGTCCTTCCCCAGATGCTCGGCGCCAACGGCCAGACGCGCAACTACCTTGTGTACGCCATGAACAACGTCGAGATTCGTGCCTGCGGCGGCTTTGGCGGTTCGCAGGGCCTGATTTCGGTCACCGACGGCCAGATGTCGATTGGCGAGTTTGTTCCATGTATTGCGCTTGGCAAAGACGAGGCGGTTGAGAGCGTCGACGAAGAGGACGAGGCACTGTTTGGTGACCACAGTAACCTGTACAACTCTGGTAACGCGTATTCGCCCGATTGGCCCCGCAACTCACAGCGTGTCGCCGCGCTGTGGAAGTCCCAGTATGGGCAGGACGTTGACGGCGTCGTGGGTATCGACCCGGTGTTCCTGCAGTATCTGCTGGGCCTTGTCGGTAATGTCTCGCTGCCCGATGGTACGGTCGTCGACGGTACCAACGCGGCGAAGGTTCTCATGCACGATGTGTATTGGAACTATCCGGTCGAGGAATCGGACGGCATCTTTGCGGCTGTTGCCAGCGCCGCCTTCGACAAGATTCTCGGTGGCATCGGTGACGTCGACGTTACAAAGCTTGTCGGTGCATTCGAGCGCGGTGCCGAAGAGGGCCGTCTGATTGCTTGGATGAGAAACGATGATGAGCAGAATGCCATCAAAGAGACGGGCATTGACGCTTCGCTACCCGATCCGGATGATCCGAGTGCCGATCCCGTTGCCGGCGTTTACTTTAACAACCTGAGCTTCTCCAAGCTCGACTGGTACCTGAACGCTGATACGCAGATTGGCCAGGGCGTCAAGAACGGCGACGGCACGTGCACGTATCGCATCACCGTTACCCTGACGAACATCATGACGCAGGAGGAGGCAGGCAAGCTGCCCGATTACGTCGCGGCGAGCGCGCCCGATGCCGCGCGCGACGACGAGCGTCTGAATGTCTCGCTGTTTGCCCCGACGGGCGGCAACATCAGTGACCTTACGGTTGAGGGCACCCAGTTTGGTCTTGGCGCCGCTACGTGGCATGGAATTCCCTTCTATTCGGGCACCGTTGACCTGCATGCTGGCGAGACGACGACGATCACGTATACGCTGACCACGTCGGCCGAGGCGGGGGACAAGCCGCTTACGCTGCGTCAGACTCCTACATGCCAGGCGGCTCGCGACAGCGCGTCGGCGTAGGGTTTTTCTGGTAGCGCAGATAATCGAGTACCATTTTGGGGCGGACAGGCAATCTGTTCGCCCCTATTTTGTAAGGAGAGCGCATGAAGTACTTTGGCACCGACGGCTTTCGCGGTGAGGCCAACGTTGGGCTGACGGTAGAGCACGCTTATAAGATTGGCCGTTTTGTGGGCTGGTATTACGGCACCAACCGCGAGCGCAAGGCGCGCGTCATCGTGGGCAAGGACACACGTCGCTCGAGTTATATGTTCGAGGCGGCGCTGGTGAGTGGCCTGGTCGCGAGCGGTGCGGACGCTTATATGCTGCACGTGATCCCCACGCCGGGCGTAGCGCATCAGACCGTGGAAGGCTGCTTCGATTGCGGCATCATGATCAGCGCGAGTCACAATCCGTTTTGCGATAACGGCATTAAGCTCGTCAACAGCGACGGTTTTAAGATGGACGAGGACGTACTGGAGCTCATCGAGGACTACATCGATGGCAAGAGCGAGGTGCCGCTGGCCACGGGCAACCACATCGGCGCCACGGTGGACTACATGCAGGGCCGCAACCGCTACATTGCCTCGCTCATCGCCAGCGCGAACTTTTCGTTGCAGGGCGTCAAGATCGGTATCGACTGCGCCAACGGCTCGGCGTCCTCGGTGGCCAAGCCGGTGTTTGACGCGCTTGGTGCCGACGTGCGCGTGATCAACGCCGCGCCCGATGGCTTTAACATCAACGTCGACTGCGGCTCCACGCATATGGAGCGTCTGCAGCGCCACGTGGTGGAGCAGGGCCTGGACGTGGGCTTTGCCTACGACGGCGATGCCGACCGCTGTCTGGCCGTGGACGAGCGCGGCCGCGTGGTCGATGGCGACCAGATCCTGTACGTGTGCGGCGTGTATCTGAACAAGCACGGTCGCCTTTCGGGCGGTACCGTGGTTCCGACGATTGCCAGCAACTTTGGCCTGATCAAGTCGTTGGAGCTTGCCGGCCTAAGTGCCGTGACCAGCGGTGTGGGCGACCGTCACGTGTATGCCAAGATGCGCGAGGGCGGTTACAGCCTGGGCGGCGAGCAGACGGGTCATACGATCTTTGGCGATATCGAGCGCACGGGCGACGGCATTATGACCTCGCTGCGTGTGATGGAAGTTATTCGTGCCGAGCGCGAGACACTTTCGCAGCTCACGGCTCCGTGCAAGCTGTTGCCGCAGGCGCAGGTGGCCGTGCACGTGGCGGACAAGGACGCCGCGCTCGAGAACATGGGCGTGCAGAACGCCATCGCCGAGGCCGAGGCTGCGCTGGCAGGCGAGGGCCGCGTGCTCGTACGCAAGAGCGGAACCGAGTCGGTGATTCGCGTTTTGGCCGAGGCGCCCGACCAAGCATCCGCCGACGCCGCCATGAAGCGCATCGCCAACGCGTTGGAAGCTCTGTAGTTACGCGGTTTTACCAAACCGCGTAACTACTCGACGCTGCAAGCGGCCCCAAGCGGCAATCTGACGTTGCCAAGACATTGGCGTCAACGAACTAGTCATTAAAGAACGTCCCCAATGACTAGGTGGAAAAGGGGCGCCGCGGGATAGATCCTGCGGCGCCCCTTTGCGTTGCGTGTTGTCTAAGCTTTAAAGCTCGTAGAGCGTGGTGAACTTGTCCTGCAGGTAGCTGCAGTAGTAGCGGGCATCGAACGCCATGCCGCAGGCGCCCTTGATGAGTTCCGGCGCGTCCTTGGCGCGGCCCCACTGCCAAATGTGCTCGCCCAGCCACGCACGGACGGGTGCCAGGTCGCCGCTCGCACAGGCGCCATTGAGATCGACACCGTCGCGGCACATGGCCGGCACAAACATGGCATCGTAGGCGCTACCCAGCGCATACGTGGGGAAGTAGCCAAACGAACCGCCGCTCCAATGCGTATCCTGCAGGCAGCCGTGCGTGTCGTCGGGAACGGGAATGCCCAGGTACTCATCCATAAAGCGATTCCAAAGCGCGGGGATGTCCTTGGCCGTAGCCTCGCCGGCAAACAGCATGCGCTCGATCTGGTAGCGCACCATAATATGCAGCGGATAGGTGAGCTCGTCGGCCTCGGTGCGGATCAACGACGGCTGCGCGATGTTCACGGCGCGGTAGAGCGTGTCTTCGTCGACGTCGCCGTAGACCTCGGGCGCGTGACGACGCAGCACCTCGAGCAGCGGGCCCATAAAGGCGCGGCTGCGACCCACGGTGTTCTCGAAAAAGCGGCTCTGGCTCTCGTGGATGCCCATGGAGGTGCCGCCCTCCAAGCACGTGCGCGCATAGGCGGGATTGACGCCCAGCTCGTACATGGTGTGCCCCGCCTCGTGGATGATGCTGTAGACGTTGGAGATGCAGTCGTCCTCGTAGATGTGCGTCGCGATGCGCGCATCACCCACGGCAAAGCCCTCGCTAAACGGATGCTCGGTAAAGGCAAGCGTGGTGTCGTCCAGGCCCAGGCCGACAAGCTTCATAAGGTCGAAGCTCATGGCGCGCTGGGCAGCCTCGGGCACGTGGGCGTGCAAAAAGTCGGCAGCCGGCTGCTGGCCGCACTCGCCGATGGCGTGCACGAGCGGCACGACCGTGGCCTTGACCTCATCGCAAAACGCATCGAAGCTCTTGGTGGAAAGGCCGCGCTCGTACTGGTCGAGCCAAACATCGTATGGGTCGCGCTTGTGGTCCATGAGCTCGGCTTGATGCTTAAGCTGGGCGACGATTCTATCCACATAGGGCTCAAAGCTTGCCCAGTCGTTGGCTGCCTTGGCCTTGTGCCACACGGCGTCCGCCTCGCAGGTGAGCCTGGTCCAGGCCTCGGCTTCTTCGGTGGGGATGGCACTGGCCTCACGTTGATCGCGGCCGAGCACACGGATCTCGTCGAGCAGCTGCGGGTCGTCGATCTTGCCTCCGGCGACGGTCTCGCGTGCCAGCGAGTGCACAAGTTCGACAGACTTTTTGCTGGTCAGCAGCTTGTGATGCTCGCCAGCAAGGGTGCCCATGGCGTCGGCACGCGCTGATGCGCCGTTGGCGGGGGCAATGGTCGCGCCGTCAAACTCGGCAATCTTGAGCAGGTACTCGCGAGTCCACAGCTTGCCCTCGAGTTTGCGGAACTTTTTGACGGCCTTGTCGACTTTAGCAGCCTTGACGCCCTTGGCAGCCTTTGCCACGGCGGCCTTGGCCTTCTTATCGTACTTCTTTCCCATACCTATATCCTTGATCTCGCAGGCCGAGCGCCGCAGGCGGGTGCACGGCCAGTTTGCACAGCTACCTGCCTTGTACCCAGTGCGAACAAAACGGAACGCGGCGATGTGCTCGCGAAATGTGTTATCCTATAGCCCAATGCGTTGACGGAGAGGGTTTTGCCCGCCGCGTCGCCGGCAAGAGAGGGAAGGTCATGGGCTGCAAGCCTTCCTGCGGTGGCAAGGGCCAAGCGTTCACTCCCGAGCAGCGACCTCAACGGGCGCGCGGCTAGCGGCGGCGAAGCCCCAGTAGGGAAGCCGTGAGCCTCGCGATAAGGGGCGCAGAGTGGGCACGGCGGGCCAGACATCCGCCGGGTCAAACAAGGTGGTACCGCGGAATTCAACCGTCCTTGGGCAATGCACATGCCCGAGGGCGGTTTTTTGTTACCGAACCGGGCCGCGTTTTCGCAACGCTGGGCGGCGGCAGTCGTCCCGGCGAGCGGGGAGCGCGAGAGACGAAAGGGAAGACATGAGTCTGATTGATGATCTGGTCAAACTCGAGGAAGAGGCCAAGGAGCTCGTCGCAGGCGCCGACGACGCCGCCAAGCTCGAGGCTGCGCGCGTTGAGCTGCTCGGCCGCAAGGGTCGCATTACCGGCCTGATGCGCATGATGGGCAAGCTCGCCCCCGAGGATCGTCCCGTGATGGGTAAGCGCGCCAACGAGATGCGCCAGCTGATCGAGGGCATGCTCGACGAGCGCAACACCGAGATGAAGGCCGCCGCCCTCAGGCACGCACTGGAGCACGAGGCCGTCGACATCACGCTGCCGGGTATCCGTCCGCAGATCGGTCACCAGCACCTGATCAAGCAGATCATCGAGGAGGCCGAGGACATCTTCTGCGGCATCGGCTACACCGTCGAGTCCGGCCCCATGGTCGACACCTCCTACTACAACTTCACCGCGCTCAACGCCCCCATGGATCACCCGAGCCGCTCGGCTCGCGACACGTTCTATGTGGTCGACAACAACCCCGGCAGCGTCGCACACCCCGAGGCCCACGCCCATGGCGAGTCCGACGTGCTCCTGCGCACCCAGACCTCGGGCGTGCAGATTCACACCATGGAGTCGCAAAAGCCGCCCATCTACATGATCTGCCCGGGCACCGTCTACCGTCCCGACACGGCCGACGCCTGCCACCTGCCGCAGTTCAACCAGATCGAGGGCCTGGTCGTCGACGAGGGCATCACCTTTGGCGACCTTAAAGGCACGCTCGACTACTTTGTTAAGTGCATGTTTGGCGAGGACCGCAAGACGCGTTACCGCCCGCACTTCTTCCCCTTCACCGAGCCTTCCTGCGAGGTGGACGTAAGCTGCCACGTCTGCGGCGGCAAGGGCTGCAACTTCTGCAAGCACAGCGGCTGGATCGAGATCCTGGGCTGCGGCATGGTCGACCCCAACGTCCTGATCAACTGCGGCATCGACCCCGAGAAGTACACCGGCTTCGCCTTTGGTATTGGCGCCGAGCGCGTCGCGGCACTGCGCTACGACCTGCCCGACCTGCGCACGTTGATGACTGGCGATATGCGCTTCTTGAACCAATTTTAGGCTTGCCCAGGCACCCCATCTTGGCGTTCAAACCGTCGCTCGCGTACCTTTAGTACGCGTCGCTCCTCTTTCACGCCAACCTGGGGCACCTGGACAACCCTAAGGCGAACGTCTTCATTTGATATTCCTCCCTATGCGGAGATTAAGAACTAGGAGAGCTACATGCGCGTTTCTTACGACTGGCTCAAGACCATGATCGATATTCCGGAGGATCCCAAGACCCTTTCGGACGAATATATCCGTACCGGCACCGAGGTCGAGGCGATCGACACCGTGGGCGAGTCCTTCGATCACGTGGTGACCGCCAAGGTGCTCACCAAGACCCCGCACCCCGATAGCGACCATATGTATGTGTGCTCGGTCGACGTGGGCGACAAGAACCTCGACGCCGATGGCAACCCCGCCCCGCTGCAGGTCGTCTGCGGCGCGCAGAACTTCGAGGCCGGCGACCACATCGTCACGGCCATGATTGGCGCTGTGCTTCCCGGCGACGTCAAGATCAAGAAGAGCAAGCTTCGCGGCGTTGTGTCCATGGGCATGAACTGCTCTGCGCGCGAGCTCGGCCTGGGCGGCGACCACTCCGGCATCATGATCCTGCCCGAGGATACGCCCTGCGGCATGCCGTTTGCCGAGTACGTGGGCTCGAGTGATACCGTGCTCGACTGCGAGATCACGCCCAACCGCCCCGACTGCCTGTCCATGATCGGCATGGCCCGCGAGACCGGCGCCATCTTCGACCGCGATTTCCACGTTGAGCTGCCCGCCATCAAGATCGAGACCGGCCGCGCGACCGACGACGAGCTTTCGGTCGAGATTGCCGACGAGGGCCTGTGTGACCGCTACGTTGCCCGTATCGTGCGCAACGTGAAGGTCGGCCCGTCGCCTGACTGGATGGTCAAACGCCTCAACGCCCTGGGCGTGCGCCCGCACAACAACATCGTCGACATCACCAACTACGTGATGATGCTCACCGGCCAGCCACTGCACGCCTTTGACCTCGACACCTTTGCCGAGCGCGATGGCAGGCGTCGCGTGGTGGTTCGCGCCGCCCAGCAGGATGAGAAGTTCACGACGCTCGATGGCGAGGAGCGCGTGCTCGACGCCGGCATGGGCCTCATCACCGACGGCGAGCGTCCTGTGGCGCTGGCCGGCGTTATGGGTGGCATGGATTCCGAGATTGAGGACGATACCGTCGACGTGATGGTCGAGAGCGCCTGCTTCAACGCCGGCCGCACCTCGCACACCAGCCGTGACCTGTCGCTGATCTCCGACGCATCCATTCGCTTTGAGCGCCAGGTTGACGAGACCGGCTGCGTGGATGTCGCCAACGTTACCTGCGCGCTCATCGAAGAGATCGCCGGTGGCGAGGTTGCTCCCGGCTATGTCGACGTTTTCCCCGCGCCCAAGACCATCGACAGCATTAAGCTGCGCCTGGCCCGTGTGCACGCCATCTGCGGTGCCGACATCGAGCCCGACTTTATCGAGCGCTCGCTCACCCGCCTGGGCTGCACCGTCGAGCGCGACGGCGAGGACTTTATGGTCACGCCGCCGAGCTTCCGTCCCGACCTGCCGCGTGAGATCGACCTGATCGAGGAGGTCCTGCGCCTGTGGGGCATGGGTCGCGTCACGGCGACCATTCCGGCTGCCAAGAACCACATCGGCGGCCTGACGCGCGAGCAGAAGCTTACCCGCAAGGTCGGCGAGATCCTGCGCGCCTGTGGCCTCAACGAGACCACGACCTTTGGCTTTGCCGCCCCGGGCGACCTGGAGAAGATTGGCATGTCCACCGAAGGCCGCGGCTGCCCCGTGGTGCTCATGAACCCGCTGGTGGCCGAGCAGACCGAGATGCGTCGTTCGCTGCTGCCGGGCCTGCTGCAGTCCGTGGCCTACAACGAGGCGCACGGTACGCCCAACGTGCACCTGTACGAGGTCGGCAACCTGTTCCACGGTCGCGAGAACGCCAGCCTGCCCAAGGAGACCAAGTCCGTGGCGGGTGTGCTCTCGGGCCAGTGGAGCGAGCAGTCCTGGAACATGAAGTACCGCAAGCTGCGCTTCTTCTTTGGCAAGGGCATTGTCGAGGAGCTGCTCGCCCAGCTGCGCATCGAGAAGGTTCGCTTCCGTCCCGTCGAGGGCGAGGGCTACGCTTTCTTGCAGCCGGGTCGTGCGGCCGAGGTTCTGTCCGGCGGAACCGTGCTGGGCTGGGTCGGCGAGATTCACCCCGAGGCGCGCGAGGCGATGGGCATCGATGAGGTCGTCGTTGCCTTTGAGCTCGACTTGGACAAGCTGATCAAGGGCGCCCGCAACCAGGAGAACTATCGCGAGTTCTCGCAGTACCCGGCTGTTGAGCATGACCTTGCTATCGTCGTCGACAACACTGTGACCTGCGAGGATCTTGAGCGTCGCATTACCAGTGCCGGCGGCAAGCTGCTCGAGGGTGTGCGCCTGTTCGATGTCTACCGCGATCCGGTCCGCATCGGTGCGGGCAAGAAGTCCATGGCCTTTGCGCTTACGTATCGCTCGGACGACCACACGCTTACCAGCGAAGAGGTCGAGAAGGCGCACCAGAAGATCGTCACCAAGGTGTGCAAGGGCGTAAACGGCGAGGTTCGCTCGTAATCTTTGCCGTTCGGAACCCGCCCCCTGCGGGGTTTTCACGGCAACGTCCTCGCCGCTTCGCGGCTGCGGGATGTTGCCTTAGAAAACCCCTCTCGGGGGCGGGTTCCTGCGTTAACCTTGTTGCGAGCGGACCGCACCTTCTTCCGGGTGACCGGAAAGTTGGGAGTGCATGGGCCTTTATTGGACGGTGCGTGGACCTGGGTTAATAACGTACGTATTGCAAGGGCGTGCTGCGTTGTGGGCGGTGCGCCTTTTTGTTAGTATGCAGAGTCGGTGTTACGGATTGTTGGAAACGTAACACGAAACGTTCTGATTGAGAGGGCTCATGCATATTCCCGATAATTATCTGTCCCCGCAGACCGATGCCGTTATGGCGGTGGCGATGGTGCCCGTATGGGTTCACTGCATCAAAAAGGTGCGCGCCACGCTCGATCGCGAGCATATGGCGTTCCTGGGCATTTGCGCAGCGTTCTCCTTTTTGCTCATGATGTTTAACGTGCCGCTGCCCGGCGGCACCACTGGTCACGCCGTTGGCGGCGCGCTCATTGCGCTGCTGCTGGGCCCCGAGGCCGCGGCCATTGCGGTCTCGGTTGCGCTGGCGCTGCAGGCGCTGCTGTTTGGCGACGGCGGCGTTCTGTCGTTTGGCGCCAACTGCTTTAACATGGCCTTTGTGCTGCCGTTTACCGCTGCTATCGTGTTCCGTGCGCTCAACAGCCGTCTGCACGACAAGAGCTGGGGCACCTCGGTTTCTGCCATCGTGAGCGGTTGGGTCGGCCTGTGCCTGGCGGCCCTGTGCGCGGCAATCGAGTTTGGTATTCAGCCGATGCTCTTCACCAACGCTTCAGGCGCTCCGCTGTACTGCCCCTTCCCGCTGTCCGTGGCTATTCCGGCCATGTTGATCCCGCATATGCTGGTTGCCGGCGTGATCGAAGGCGTGGCAACGGCCGCCATCTACGGCTTCATTAAGAAGACGGCGCCGAGCATTATCGTCGGCCCCGAGGCCGCCGATGGCCAGCTTGCCGCCGATGGTACCGCCAAGAAGACTTCCCTGATCCCTACGCTCATTCTGGTCGCCGTGCTTGTCGTGGCTACGCCGCTCGGCTTGCTTGCCACCGGTGACGCCTGGGGTGAGTGGGACGCCGAGGGCGCCGCGACCGCCGTTCAGGAGGCTGGCGACGACAGCCTGCAGGCTTCGGTCGGCCTCGATACCCCGACCTTTGCCGATGCTCTGCCTACGGGTGATTACCTGCAGGCCTATTCCGAGGAGCAGGGTCTTGGCTTTGCCGGCCAGGCTGCTATGTATATCCTTTCGGGCGTGATTGGCGTGGCAGTGCTCACCATCGCATTCCGTCTGATCTCGCTGACGGTCAAGGAAAGCGGTGCTCATGGCAATAGCCGAGCTGCCTAGCTGGCTCGCGGTCGAGCAGCGTTACGAGCCCGCGGGGGCTCGACATCGTGTGATGCAAAAGAACGTCCTGCACCTGGCGAGCCTGCTTGAGCGGGTTCGCCTGGGCGGCGGCGCACACAAGGGCGGGTCGATAATCGACCGCGCCCTTTCTTCCGTTTCGGCCCCGGTGCGTTTGGTAGGGATGTTCGTTTGCGTTCTGTGCGTGTGCCTGACGCAGAGCCCGCTGTACCTCATGTTGATGGCGGCTATCGCGCTGGTGCTCGTTGCCGTGCGCCCCGTACGCGGGCTGCGGGCAACCTTTGTGCCGGCGCTTGGCGCTGCGGGGCTCGCGGTGGTTCTGGCACTGCCTGCCCTGCTGCTGGGCGCGTCTGCCACGGGTGCCATGCTCAAGATCGCGCTCAAGACGTTTATTAATGTGTCGCTGGTGCTGGGTGTTTCGTGGACCCTCACGTGGAGCCGCATGTCGGCGGCGCTCAAGATGCTACATCTACCCGACGAAGTTATCTTTACGTTTGATATGGCGCTCAAGCATATCGAGGTGCTGGGACGCACGGCGCACGATCTGTGCGAATCGGTCATGCTGCGCAGCGTTGGCCGTGCACCTGCGGGTTTTTCGCGCACCGACTCGCTGGCGGGTATCATGGGCATGACCTTTATCAAGGCGATGGAATGCAGCCGCGCGATGGATGAGGCTATGCTTTGCCGCGGCTTTGCCGGTGCGTATCCGGCGCCTGCACGCGCTGGGTTTGGCTGGCGTGATGCGGTCTATGCGGCCGGCGTGGCGCTGCTGGCAGTGTTGTGCGCCGTGCTGTAGGCGCTGCTGGTTCCGACTGGGGATGCAAATAGGGAAGGGCGACGTTTTGACGATCGATATGAATAGCGCGGCGGGCACGAACGGTGCGGGCGGCGCCGAGGTCGCGCCGCTCATCGAGCTGCGCGACGTGGTGTTCTCCTATACGGGGCATACGGTTGTCGATGGCGTGTCGCTGCAGGTCGATCGTGGTGAACTCGTTGCCTTGCTCGGTCCCAACGGCTGCGGTAAGACGACGATTATGCGCCTTATCAACGGCCTTGAGCTCGCGGACGCGGGTGCGTACCTGTTTGACGGGCACGTGATCGATGCGGCATATCTCAAGGATTCCGCAGCCGCTCATCGTTTTCATCAGCGCGTGGGCTTTGTGTTCCAGAATGCCGACGCCCAGCTGTTCTGCGCTACGGTGGGCGAGGAAGTTGCTTTTGGCCCCGCGCAGATGGGACTGCCGACAGACGAGCTCGAGCGCCGCGTCCGCGATGCCATGGAGCTGTTCCAGGTTGCCGATCTGGTCGATGCCTCGCCCTATCAGCTTTCGGGTGGGCAAAAGAAGCGCGTGGCGCTGGCTGCGGTCGTGTCGATGAACCCCGATATCTTGGTGCTCGACGAGCCCACCAACGGTCTCGATGAGGACTCGTGCGACATCGTAGTCAACTTTTTGCTGGCCTACGTTGCTGCCGGTAAGACGGTTTTGATGAGTACGCACCATCAAGATTTGGTGCGCCGCCTGGGGGCCCGTGCCATCTATATCGATCGATATCACCATGTGGTCGAGGCGCCCGCGCCGTCGTATGGAACCGAAAGCGATGCTACGGACTAGTTGCTGCGTAGAGGATGCGTAGCCGCCCGCGCGGCTTTGCCGTGATGGTATAGTTATCCAGGTTTTTATGGGGGTGGCTATGCCAAGCTGGAACATTCATATCGCTCAGACGGAGCGTTTGCTGGAGCGCACCAGTGCGCTTGCCGATAGCGTGCGCGACCGCAATGCCTTTTTGTTTGGCTGCGTGGTTCCTGACATCTTTGTGGGCTATATGGTCCCTGGCATCGCCGATCCCATTCCGTATCGCATTACGCACTTTGCCAAGCCTGAGCCCATCCCTAAGCCTCGTGAGCATGAGTTCTGGGATACCTATGTGGCACCGTTGCTTAAAAGTTCGCCCATCGGTGCGCCAGCCGCGGCGACCTCGATTATCGAGGAACGCGAGCGACTGAACCGCGTGCACTATCCCCAGCGCTACAAGGATGCCGAGCCGGTTGCCGGTCCCGGCGCCTGTGAGTTCTCGCTTGCGTCCGAAGATGTGGCGCAGTCGTTGCTTGATTTGACACTGGGTGTCTGGTCGCATCTGGTGGCCGATACCGTATGGAATACGCGCGTGAATCAGTACCTGGAGGCGCACGGCGGCAAGCCGTGCGAGGAATTCCGCATTAAAAAGCAAGGTGACTTTGACTGGTTTGGTAAGACGCTCGGCATTGTTTCGATTCCGCGTGCGACCGATCGCCTGTATACTGCGGCGACGCGTTTTGGGCAGTATCCCATCCATAAGGAGTATGTGCTCAAGACCATCGGCGTTATGCACGAGATTGTGCGCGAAAACCCCGGTGAGCCCGATCATCCGCCATACCGCCTGCTAACTGAGGAGTTTTTCGATGCAACGTTTACCGAGGTCATCGAGCTGACCGAGGTGGGCTTTGCGGCTCGCGTTGCCGCTTCTGACGTCCCCGCAGTCCCTCTGATCACTAGCTGCTAGCTGGCCGGCTTGACGGCGAACAGCTCATCCCAATCGACCAATAGCTCCCGTCACAGGGCGTAAACACGGCAAACGAGCTGCACATTTCGTAGCATGCCATAAGCAGCTGGTTGCGTGTCATGCTATACAGTAGGCATCGGCGCACAGAAAAAGGGCCCGGAAGGCGAAGCCTTCCGGGCCCTTTGCAATGCAAGTGTGCTTGCAAGTGTGATTTAGCGCACCTGAGCGACGTAAGCGACGTTGGTCGAGGAGACCTTGTCCTCGAGCTGGACGCTCATGCGGGGATCGCCGGCGGTGGCGACGGTCAGATCGCCGGTCTCGACGTAGCCGAGCTCCTTAGCGGTCTCGATTGCCTTGACGATCGTGCCGTTAACGGTGCCCTGGGTAATCTCGGCCTGGTGCGGGATAACGCCCCAGTACATAATCATCTGCTGGACGGCCCACTCGTGGCGGGAGAACGCGCAGATCGGCATGTTGGGACGGAAGTGCGAGATCAGGCGAGCAGTACGACCGGTGGTCGTCGGCACGGTGATGCACTTGGCGCCAACGGTGGTGGCCATGTTCACAGCGGACATACCCACAACGTTGTTGACGACGCGGGTGCCGTGAGCATCGGCCGGAACCTCGAGCGGAGCGTGGGCCGGGAGGTACTTCTCGGTCTCGAGAGCAATGCTGGCCTGCATCTTAACGGCCTCGACCGGGTACTTACCGGCAGCGGACTCGCCAGAGAGCATAACGGCGTCGGTGCCGTCGTAGATGGCGTTGGCAACGTCGGCAACCTCGGCGCGCGTCGGGCGCGGGTTCTGCTGCATGGAGTCGAGCATCTGCGTAGCGGTGATGACGGGCTTGTAGGCCGCGTTGCACTTGGCGATGATCTCCTTCTGGATGTGGGGAACGAGCTCGGGCTTGATCTCGATGCCCAGGTCGCCACGGGCGACCATGATGCCGTCGGAAGCCTCGAGAATCTCATCGAAGTTCTCGACGCCCAGAGCGCACTCGATCTTCGGGAAGATCGTCACGTGCTCGCCACCGTTCTCGCGGCAAAGCTTGCGGATGCCGCGGACGGACTCGCCGTCACGGATGAAGGAAGCGGCGATGTAGTCGATGTTCTCGGTCAGGCCAAAGAGGATGTCCTGACGATCGCGCTCGGTGATGGCGGGCAGCGAGATGTTGACGTTGGGCATGTTGACGCCCTTGCGCTCGCCGATCAGGCCGTCATTCTTGACGACGCAGGTCATGTCCTGGCCGTCGACGGACTCGACCTCGAGGGCAACCAGGCCGTCATCGATCAGAATGAGGGAGCCCTTCTCGACCTCGGAGGGCAGAGCCAGGTAGTCGAGGGAGATGTGCTCAGCGGTTCCGTGGAAATCCTCGGACGTGGGCTGAGCGGTGACGACGATCTTGTCGCCGGTCTTGACGGCAACCTTCTTGCCGTCGACCAGAAGGCCGGTGCGGACCTCGGGGCCCTTGGTGTCGAGCAGGATGCCGACGGGCAGACCGAGCTCCTTGGAAATACGACGGACGCGCTCAATGCGACCGTGGTGCTCGTCGTAAGAGCCGTGCGAGAAGTTAAAACGGGCGACGTTCATGCCCGCCTTGATCATCTCGCGGATGGTCTCGTCGCTATCGCAGGCGGGACCCATGGTGCATACAATCTTAGTGCGCTTGTACATTCAGACCTCCATCTGACATCGTCTTGCGCTGATAGATAAACCATAAGAAATAAAATCGAGTTGATTATAACGAAATACCGACCGAATACCCCAAAAAAACGACCGTATGCCGATTAAGAAGTTCATTTTTTGCGGGAAAAACGGTATATGAAAAAATTTTATCAACTGCTCTTACCGCTGCTATCTGGGCGATATTTCAGTTTGACGAAGTGCCGAAGAAAAAACGTTTTACCAACATTGAGCATCACACGGTCTGCACCGTTGCGCCTGTGCCGTGTTTCCAGATGGAATGTTTTGGCTAGACGCGTCGCTTTGGGGTACCATAGCTCCACTATCAACTGCCGCTCAGCACGGCAGCCTTGATGAGCCCTTGCCCTTCTCCTGGGAATTATGATCGGGCATCAATCTGCTGAGTGGCCCGAATCCCAGGAGGGGACTCTATATGCAAAAGGAATACCTGTCCGCTGCGGCGGAGGTGCTCAGCGACCAGGGTGTCGATGAGAACCTCGGCCTGAGCACCGGCGAGGCGTCGTCGCGCCTCGCCAAGACAGGCCCTAACAAGCTCGAGGAAGCAGAGAAGACACCGTTGTGGAAGCGCTTCTTTGAGCAGATGGCCGACCCCATGGTCATCATGCTGATCGTTGCCGCCGTCATCAGTGCACTCACGGGCATGGTCAAGGGCGAGCCCGACTTTGCCGATGTCTTCATCATCATGTTCGTCGTTATCGTCAACTCGGTGCTGGGCGTGGTCCAGGAAGCCAAGAGCGAGGAGGCTCTCGAGGCCTTGCAGGAGATGAGCGCGGCACAGTCCAAGGTGCTGCGCGACGGCAAGCTCGTGCACCTGCCGAGCGCCGAGCTCGTGCCCGGCGACGTGATCATGCTCGAGGCGGGTGACTCCGTCCCGGCCGACTGCCGCGTGCTCGAGAGCGCCACGATGAAGATCGAAGAGGCCGCACTCACCGGCGAGTCTGTGCCCGTAGAGAAGCACGCCAACGTGATCGAGCTTGCCGCGGGCACCGATGACGTGCCGCTCGGCGACCGCAAGAACATGTGCTATATGGGTTCCACCGTTGTGTACGGTCGTGGCCGCGCCGTCGTGGTCGGCACCGGCATGGATACCGAGATGGGCAAGATTGCCGGCGCCCTGGCCGAGGCCAAGGAAGAGCTCACGCCGCTGCAGGTGAAGCTCGCCGAGCTCAGCCGCATCCTCACCATTATGGTGATCGTCATCTGCGTCGTGATCTTTGGTGTCGATATCCTTCGCCACGGCGTGGGCAACGTCCTTACCGACCCGACTGCCTTGCTCGACACCTTTATGGTCGCCGTCTCGCTCGCCGTCGCTGCCATCCCCGAGGGCCTGGTCGCCGTCGTGACCATCGTGCTGTCGCTCGGCGTGACCAAGATGGCCAAGCGCCAGGCGATTATCCGCAAGCTCTCTGCCGTCGAGACCCTTGGCTGCACGCAGACCATCTGCTCCGACAAGACCGGCACCCTTACCCAAAACAAGATGACCGTCGTCAAGCACGAGCTCGCCGCGCCTGAGGAGAAGTTCCTGGCCGGTATGGCTCTGTGCTCCGATGCCCAGTGGGATGAGGAGCTGGGCGAGGCCGTGGGTGAGCCGACTGAGTGCGCGCTCGTCAACGACGCCGGCAAGGCGGGGCTCACCGGCCTGACCGCCGAGCATCCGCGTGTGGGCGAGGCCCCGTTCGACTCGGGCCGCAAGATGATGTCCGTGGTCGTCGAGACCCTGGACGGCGAGTATGAGCAGTACACCAAGGGCGCGCCCGATGTGGTGATCGGCCTGTGCACCCATATCTACGAGGGCGACAAGGTCGTCCCCCTGACTGAGGAGCGTCGTGCCGAGCTCGTGGCCGCCAACAAGGCCATGGCCGACGAGGCCCTGCGCGTGCTGGCGCTGGCAAGCCGCACCTACACCGAGGTCCCGTCCGACTGCAGCCCCGCCGCGCTCGAGCATGACCTGGTCTTCTGCGGCCTGTCCGGCATGATTGACCCGGTCCGCCCCGAGGTCGCCGACGCCATCCGCGAGGCGCACGACGCCGGCATCCGCACCGTCATGATCACGGGCGACCACATCGACACCGCCGTGGCCATCGCCAAGCAGCTGGGCATCGTCACCGATCGCAGCCAGGCAATCACGGGCGCCGACCTCGACCGCATGAGCGACGAGGAACTCGACGCGCACATCGAGGACTACGGCGTGTACGCCCGCGTCCAGCCCGAGCACAAGACACGCATCGTCGAGGCTTGGAAGTCGCGTGACCAGATCGTGGCCATGACGGGCGACGGCGTCAACGACGCCCCGTCCATCAAGCGCGCCGACATCGGCGTGGGCATGGGCATCACCGGTACCGATGTCACCAAGAACGTCGCCGACATGGTGCTCGCCGACGACAACTTCGCCACCATCATCGGTGCCTGCGAAGAGGGCCGTCGCATCTACGACAACATCCGCAAGGTCATCCAGTTCCTGCTTTCGGCCAACCTTGCCGAGGTGTTCTCGGTGTTTATCGCCACGCTCATCGGCTTTACCATCTTCCAGCCGGTGCAGCTGCTGTGGGTGAACCTAGTTACCGACTGCTTCCCCGCGCTCGCGTTGGGCATGGAGGATGCCGAGGGCGACATCATGAAGCGCAAGCCGCGCAACGCCAAGGACGGCGTCTTTGCCGGCAATATGGGCCTGGACTGTGTGGTCCAGGGCCTAATCATCACCGTGCTGGTGCTGGCGAGCTTCTTTGTGGGCGTGTACTTTGACATGGGCTACATCCACATCGCCGATATGATCGCCGGCAATGCCGACGAGGAAGGCGTGATGATGGCGTTCATCACGCTCAACATGGTCGAGATTTTCCACTGCTTCAATATGCGCAGCCGTCGTGCGTCGCTGTTCACCATGAAGAAGCAGAACAAGTGGCTGTGGGCTTCCGCCGCGCTGGCGCTGGTGCTGACGGTGATCGTAACCGTGCAGCCGACGCTTGCCGAGATGTTCTTTGGCCCCGTGACGCTTGAGCTCAAGGGCGTTCTTGCCGCGCTGGGCCTGGCCTTCCTGATCATCCCGCTGATGGAGATCTACAAGGCGATCATGCGCGCGGTGGAGAAAGAGTAACGTACCTGTCCGGGCCCGCCCGCCTGCGGGGTTTCCACGGGCACGTCCTCGCCGCGTTGCGGCTGCGGGATATGCCCTTTGGAAACCCCTCTCGGCGGGCGGGCCCTGCGGTGACGTTGCTGACTTTTCTCCCGTGTGGATGATAAAGGCTGAGGGAAAGTGTGTGAGTCGGTCGAGCATTTGCTCGACCGACTCTTTTTTGTGGGAAAATACCTGCTCAGTTGTGATTTATGGTGCTGGGAGGCGCTTGTGGGCAAGGCTAAGGCTAAAGCGAAGAAAAAGACGACGGGGGCGCGGGCTAAGCGCGATCGTCGTCGGAAGCTCGCGACCGAGGCTCCCGCATCTGCTGAGGAGCTGCTGGCAAGCGTGCCGGGACTCGACGCGCTGCAGGATGTTCCGGCGTTTGATGACCTGCCGGTCGATGAAGCTCAGCAGGCTGCCTGTGATGATTTCTGCGCACATGCCGAGGAGCCCGAGCAGATGCAGCTTGGCGCCGTGGTGCGCTTGGATCGCGGGTTTCCGCTGGTGGCGACTGCCGACGATACCTTCCGCGCCGAGCATGCCGTGGGGTTTGCCAAGTCGCGCGGTGAGGACGAGGTCCTGCTGCCTGCCGTGGGCGATCGTGTGGCGGTGCGCCGCGCTCCCGGGCACGATATGGGCGTGATTGAGTGCGTGCTGCCGCGCCGTACGAGCTTTGAGCGTTGGCGCGGCCGTGCCCGCGGAGAGCGCCAGGTGCTCTGCTCCAACGTGGATAGCGTGCTAATCGTGCAGGCGCTCGGTGCCGGCGAGGTGCTGCTCGACCGTGTGGCGCGCTCGCTGGTGTTGGCGCTCGACTGCGATGCCGAACCGGTGGTGGTACTCACCAAAGCTGACCGTTGCGATGCCGAGGAGCTCGAGCGCGATCTGGACCGCGTGCGCCGCCTGGTGGGTCCGGACGTGCGCGTGATCGTGACGTCCTCTGCCGAGGGCCGCGGCCTGGACGAGGTCCGTGCCTGCGTGCCCGCCGGGAGCTGCGCCATGATTCTGGGCGAGTCGGGTGCCGGTAAGTCGACGCTGCTCAATGCACTGCTGGGCCACGATACGTTGGCGACCGGCGGTGTGCGCGAACGCGACGATCAGGGCCGTCACACTACCGTCGCGCGCGTGATGGTGGCACTGCCGGGCGACGCCGGCGTGATCGCCGATGCCCCGGGCCTGCGCAGCCTGCCGCTCGTGGGTCACGAGCGGGGTCTGGCGCGCGCTTTCCCCGAGATTGTCGAGGCATCGCGCGCGTGCCGGTTTGGCGACTGCACGCATACCCACGAACCGGGCTGCGCCGTTCGCGAGGCCGAGGACGCCGGGCAGATTGACAGCCTGCGTCTGGAAACGTTCCAAAACCTGGCGTCATCCATGCGCGTGAGCGCTCAAATGCTCGATCCAGATGTCCATCTGTAATTGATTTTTCCTATGACAGCCGTCTCCCAACTGTTCGGGAGACGGCTTTTTGCTGCGGAAAAGCCTCGAAACATGCAGTTTGCTGACGTGCTGACCAAAACCTTGCCACGAGCTTGACGGGCTGGTCAGCTTTTGGTCAGCGATTGGTTTGACATCGAAAACCAAGATCGCGATTGCGCCGCTTTGCACTCTGACCGCCCAGACAATGGTGGTACGGGCATTCGCCCGGCACTGCCATGAGAGGAGCGGCCGTGAACAAGAGCAAGCGCATCGCCATCAGTCTGGTCGCGGGCGTGCTCGCTGCCCTGCTCTGCATGGTTTACGGCTCGTCGATCCGCTCGCAAGCCGAACAGGTCCAGGCTGAGACCTTGGCCAAGTACGGTGGCGATCGCGTCGAGGTATGCGTCGCGGCGCGCGATATCGATGTGGGCGAGACCCTCGATGAGACCAATGTCATAACCCAGGAATGGCTGACGAGCCTGCTGCCGCGTGACGCGGCGACCGAGCTGCGCCAGGTGCGCGGCGACGTGACGACTTCGCGTATTCCCAAAAACGCCGTGATCTGCAATGTCTACACCAAGGCCGAGAGCCGCAAGCTCGAGGTGCCTAAGGGCAAGGTCGCCGTTTCGGTGGCGGTCGATGCCGAGCACTCGGTCGGCGGTGCTGCGGGCGTGGGCAGTTACGTGGATGTGTATGTGCAAAAAGACGGCGTAACCAATCGGCTGTGCGGCGCGTACGTGATCGATACCAGTGAGGATTCCGGTGCCACGCGCGAGGGCAAGATCGAATGGGTGACGCTGGCGGCTGACCCCGAAGACGTCAAGGAACTGCTGGGAGCCTCGGGCAAGGGAACGGTCAGCTTGACGATTCCCGCCACGGCGCGCGGCAAAAAGAGCGGAGGCGACGAGTGATGAAGGCGATCTGGCTTGCGTGCTGCGCGTGCGGCGATTACGGACTGTTGCAGCGGGAAGTCGAGGGCCGTGATGTGGGTGCACAGGTGCTTCGCGTGGGTGACCTGGACGGGCTGGTTTCCATGGTGCGGGCGTTTCCGTCACGCCGCGGGGCTGCCATCATCGCGGCGTCTCTGTTTGATACCGAAGATGTGCGCAAGACTGTTGCGCGCCTGACGGCCGAAGGCCGCGTGAGTCGCGTGGTCGTGTTGATAGAAGCGCTCGATCCGTCGGATATCGAGGGGCTGTTTCGCGCGGGGGCGACCGAGGTCATCGCTGCACACAGTATATGCGGCAACGGGCGCGCGGGCGAGGGAGCGGTTGATTCCGATCGGCGCATGACGATTGAGCCCGATGCTTTTGTTGATAGGGAACCCGGGGCGCCTCGCGCTACAAGAGGCCCGCGTGTTGATGATTATGGAAAAGCGGAAGCCGAGCATGGTCGGCGCCCCCGGAACCCTCTTGTATACGATGACGCTGGAGGGCCGGCGCAGCATGCTGGCGATTCCCCGGCTGTAGATATGGGATACGTGCACGGCGTGAATCTGGCGGATGAACTCGATGAAGTTGAGGGCTTTGCCGGGTGCGGCGAGTTGTTGCTGATGCAGCATGAGCAGATTGCACAGAACGAGCCTGCCTCGCAGACCGAACAAGCTGCCATGCCGGCTTGGACGCAGCATGTGGTTGCGGCGGGGGAGACGGGGACGCTGTCACCGACGCCCGCCCCGCCGCCTCCGATGCCGCCGGCAGACGCTGCCGCTTCGCCGCATCGAGCTCCGGTCATCTGCGCCATTTCGGGTTCGGGCGGTTGCGGCAAGTCGACGATCGTTGCCACCATGGCACACACATCGTCGCTGTTGGGCTTGCGTGCCGCCGTGCTCGACCTGGACCTGATGTTTGGAAACCTTTACGACTTGTTAGGCGTCGATGCTCCGCGCGATATGGCGGCACTTATCGAGCCGTCGGCGGCGGGCACGCTCACCGAGCCGGATATCGTAGCCACATCGATGCGCGTGGCACCGGGCGTTACGCTCTGGGGTCCCGTCGCGGCGCCCGAGCAAGCCGAGCTCATGGCACGTCCGGTGGAGCTACTGCTTGATGTTCTGCGTCGCGAATCCGACGTGGTCTTTATCGATACCTCGGTCTTTTGGGGCGACGCCGTGGCGGCTGCGGTGGCGGCGAGCGACCGTTGCCTGGTCGTTGGCGATGCGGCGGTGTCGTCCGCGACATCGGCGTCGCGCGTCATTGAACTGGCAAGTCGAGTAGGTGTGCCGCGCACGCGCATGAGCGCCGTGTTCAACCGGTTCGGTGCGCGCGGGGCAGACGAGGACGTCGCCATGCGCTTTGAGATTGCCTGTGCGTTGAGCTCCAAGATTCGTATCGCCGATGGCGGGCAGGATCTCGCCGCGCTCATGGCGTTTGGGCGCGCTGACGAGGCAGTGGGGCAGACCAGCGCTTTTGCGACTAGCGTGCGCGAGGCCACGCGCGAGATGCTCGTGGAACTGGGGTGCGCCGTCGGCCCTTGGAGCGATATGGTCGCCGACCGTGCAACGCGCACCGAACGCCCGCGTATCCGCCTTCCCTGGTCGCGCGAGGGTGATCAGCGATGAGCCTGCAAACGAGGATTAAGGCTGCCGGCGCTGCGGCGGCGGCAGCGCCTGTAGATGCGGGGCGTCGCCGCGCCGTGAAACGACGCACCAAGCGCGCCGTGATGGACCGCATGGGTTACGACGAAGTGGCGCGTATCAGCGCCTATATCGACCCGGCACTTGCCCGCTCGGAATTGCGTCCTGCGGTGGAGGCGGCGCTCAATGTTGAGGAGCCGACCGATCTCGCGACGCCCGAGCGCGAGACCATCATCGACGAGATTTTGGATGACGTGGTGGGCTTGGGGCCGTTGCAGCCGCTCATCGAGGACGACACCGTTACCGAGATCATGATCAACGGCTGCCGCTCGGCTTTCTTTGAACGCGGCGGCGTCTTGCACCCCATCGAGCATGCGTTTGAGGATGATGAGCAGATCCGTGTGCTTATCGACCGCATTATCTCGCCACTTGGCCGCCGTATCGACGAGCGCAGCCCCATCGTCAACGCCCGCCTCAAAACGGGCTATCGCGTCAACGCGGTGATTCCGCCTGTGGCGATTGACGGACCGATTCTCACCATCCGAAAGTTCTCGGACCGTATCTGCTCGCTGGACGAGCTCGTGGGGTTGGGATCGCTGCCGCTTTGGTATGCGCAGCTGCTGTCGTGTGCGGTGTCGCTGCGACAGGATCTGGCGGTTGCGGGAGGCACGGGATCTGGTAAGACCACCCTGCTCAACGCGTTGTCATGTGAGATTTCCACCGGCGAGCGCATCGTGACAATCGAGGACTCTGCCGAGCTCAAGTTTGCGCATCATCCGCACGTGGTGCGCCTAGAGGCACGCGAGGCTTCAATTGAGGGCGAGGGCGCGGTGACGATCCGCGACCTGGTAACTAATGCCCTACGCATGCGCCCCGACCGCATCGTGGTGGGCGAGGTGCGCGGTGCCGAGTGCTGCGACATGTTGCAGGCCATGAACACGGGCCACGACGGGTCGCTCACCACACTTCATGCGGGTTCAGAACAGGAGACCGTGGTGCGTCTGACGTTGCTTGCACGTTATGGCATCGATCTGCCGAGCGAGCTCATCGAGGAGCAGATTGCCATGGCGCTCGACGGCATCGTGATGTCCGAGCGCCACGCCGATGGCAGGCGTTTCGTCTCCTCGTATTCGGGGGTGCGACGCGCCGCATCGGGTGGCGTAGAGCTCGAGCGCTATGTGACGTTCGATGCCGCCGAGCGCACCTGGACGCTTGACCGCGAGCCGCCGTTTATCGCAGAAGGCCTGCGGTCGGGGACGCTCACACAAGAGGAGGTGGACGAATGGAGATCACTGTGCCCCTCGTCGTAGGGGGCTTGGCAGGGCTTTCTGTCGCGACGGCGTGCGGGGCGGAACCTCGTGTGCCGCAGGTACCGCCGGCGGAGCTGGCACGTCAGGCGCTCGAGACGGTGGCAGAGAAGCTGCCGCGTGAGCTGGTGGAAAACGATCTGCTGAAAAAGATCGCTCGTTCGTGGGCATCGCTGGCTCCGGCGCATCGCCTTGGCCTCGTGATCGAAGATGTTTCGGGACGTTTGGCGTTTCTGCTGCTATCGAGCGGTGTCTGCTGCGTTTTACTAACGATGGCGTCGTTATCGCCCCTCGGATTTGCCTTGGGACTTGTTGCTCCGTTTGCCGTTGGTGCCGCTCGGGATGGCTTTGAGAGCCGGCGCGAGCAACACGATGCAGAAGAGGCAATGCCCGAGGCGTTTACCGCACTTTCCATGTCGCTTGCCTCGGGACATTCGCTGGCCCAGGGCATGCGCTTTGTGGGCGCTCATGCGCAAGAGCCAGTGCATACCGAGTTTTTGCGGGTGGCGGCGGCGATCGATTGCGGCATCTCGGCGACCGACGCGCTCGATGACTTGCTCGTGCGTATCGACGCCCCCGGTCTTTCGCTTGTGACCTTGGCGCTTAAGGTGTCTCAGCGCACCGGCGCTCCGCTTGCCGACTTACTGTCCGAGGCGTCGAGCATGGTGGGGGAGCGCATTGAGCTCAAGCGCCGCCTGGATGTTAAGACGTCGCAGGCTCGCATGTCTGCGCATATGGTCGCGGCGATGCCGGCGGGCATGTGCGCGGTGTTGGCGCTGCTTTCGGCAGATTTTCGTCGCGGTCTTGCGACGCCTGCCGGCGCGGGCGCTGTGGTGCTGGGTCTTGCCCTCAACGCCGTTGCCCTGGTGGTTATCCGGCGCATTATGCGGGTGGAGCTATGAGCGCCCCGGTTGCAGTTGCGGCTTGCCTGTGCGCCCTGAGTGTATTTGTCGCGACGGGTTTGGATCGGGCGGATGCACGCAAGATCGCAGGGGCCTGCAAGCGCGAGGCGGTGCTGGTCGCTGCCGCGGGTCGCTCGGTGGTCGATGCTCTGACCGCGCGAGTGAAGGGCGCGGTTGGAGCGGGCGGCCCGGCGCGAGTGTCGCTCGGCGAAGTGTCCGAGATGATCGATGTTGTGCGCTTGGGTCTTTCGGCCGGTCTTTCGTTTGATGCGGCGCTTGAGATTTTCTGCGCCAACCGCCGGTCAGTGCTGGCTCTTCGCCTTGAGCGCGCCTGCATGGCGTGGCAGGTGGGCGTGGGCACGCGTGAGGACGAGTTGTTGGCCGCCGCGCGCGACCTGGACGTGCGAGCGCTCGAGACCTTTGCCATCACGGTGGGGCAGGCGCTCGCCCTGGGTGCCCCACTTGCCGAGACGCTGGCCGCTCAAAGTCGCGAGATCCGTGCGGCTCATCGCGCCGCGGTCGAGCGCGAGATCGAGCGTGCGCCCGTCAAGCTGCTGATTCCCACCGGCACGCTCATCTTGCCGGCGTTGCTTCTGTCCATATTGGGCCCGCTGCTGGGAGCAGGCGGGATGATGTAGGGAGGAATACATGAACACGATGACTGACGCTGCTGGCAAGGTCCAGGGCTGGGCGTTTTGCCGGGCGGCACATGTTCGTCAGCGCGCCAAGGAACTATTGCAGGAGGAGGGTGCACAGGGTACCACCGAGTATGCCATCTTGGTCGGCGTGCTCGTGGTGATCGCGATTATCGCCATCGTCGCATTTAAGGGCAAGGTCCAAGATCTATGGAACGCTATCAGCGAGGGCATCAACAGCCTGTAGAGGGCGAGCGCCCCATCGGGGTGCTGCTGGTGTTTGCTTGCCTGACCGTGGCGATAGCGGCGGTGCTTTGGGGGCTTAACGCCGCGCGGCAGCAGCGTCCTGGGACCGCCTCCGATTTGGGCTCAGATTCGGCGGTGGCGTCTCAAAAAGATGAGATGCGAGATGCGGACGATTCGGATGTCGCTGTCACGGCGCAAACCTTTCTGCGGACGCTCGACAAGCGGTCTGGCACTGCGACGGATTCGCCTGAGGGCAACGCGATTGCGGTCCGGCTTGCATGGTCCGAGGGCCGACCGATGACCGAAGCGGCGGCGGATATGCTGCGTGCCTATCGCGAGGTACCCACGGCGCAACTTGCTCTGAGCGGCTATCTCGACATCAAGGGAAACGTGTGGGGCGCCATCGTGCGCGACGGACGCGGCTGGGTCGATATGGTGACAATTGCCGCGGATGCTGGCGATGCTTCGTGTCGTCTGCGCGCCGTGCGCCTGAGCCCGCAGGCAACGGACTCAAAGGAGGGATCGTGAAATGCATGATGTCCTGCGTGAGGAATCTGCCCAGGCGACGGTCGAATACGCCATCGTCACGGTGGCGCTGTTATCGATCGTGCTGGCGATCGCGGGACTTTGGCGTGCCGGCACCGATGGGCGCTTGGCGGCGCTGGTTGAGCGGGCGGCATCCCATGGCGTTGCCTCGACGTCGGTTATCGACGCCGCTGCGGCCGCTAAGGACATCGCGTTGTATTGATGCCGCGCGTGAGGACCGGGCGCAGTCTACGGTCGAGGCCGCTTTTTTGCTGCCGACGTTTCTGACACTCATCCTTCTCGCGCTGCAACCGGTGTGCCTGCTCTATACGCGCGCGGTCATGGAGTCTGCCGCCGCCGAGACCGCGCGGCTCATGACCACAACGACGGCGGAGGACGACGATCTTAAGGAGTTCACCCGCCGCCGACTTGCCGCAGTGCCCAACGTTTCGATCTTTCATGCCGGCGGGCCGTTGTCGTGGGATATCGAGCTTGGCCGGGCCGGTGCGGGTGGCGTCTCGTCCGTGTCCGTTTCCGGCGAGGTCAAGCCGTTGCCTGTGATCGGTGCGTTTGCGCAGGCTATGGGTGGTACCGCCGAGGGCGGCTACGTTGAGCTCAAGGTCGATGTCTCGTATCAATCGCGTCCCGAATGGCTGGAGGGAGATTATGATTCGTGGATTGCTGCATGGGATTAAGTGTTTCTGGTCTAGACGCGTTTTGACGCACCGTCTGAGCTGCCATCGCAAGCGAGGCGGCTTTATGGGTCGAGCCGGTGTCGATCTGTTTATCGAAGACGGCGCCTATACCACGCTTTCTTCTGCCGTGGTCATCCTAGTGGTGCTCACATTGTTGTTTTCGTCGACCGCGGCGATATGGAGCATGTCGCGTGCCGGGGATACCCAGGTGGCGGCTGATAGCGGCGCGCTGGCGGGTGCCAACGTAGTGTCGTCCTATCACACGGCTGCCACGGTGGTTGATGCGAGCATCTTGAGTCTGGGGCTGGCGGGGTTTGCCACGATCGGGACGGGCCTGGTCGCCATCCTCATCCCGGGTGCCGAGCCGGTTGCCGGCAATATGGTCGACACCGGGATTGAGATCATTAAAACGCGCAACAAGTTTGCCAAAAGCGCATCGGAAGGCTTACAGAAAATCGAGACGGCTCTGCCGTATCTGATCGCCGCGCGTGCCACGCAGGCGGTGTCGGCGCAGGATACCGATAGTGTGACCTATACCGGTACGGCGCTTGCCGTGCCCAGGACATCCGAGTCTGACTTCGCTGCGCTCAAAGGATCAGAGATCTCGACCGATAGCATTAAAGACACATCAGATGATTTAGAGTGTGCGGCCGAGGAGCTGCGGAAGGCTTCTGAGGACACGGCGAAGGCTAAAGAGCGTGCTTGGCTGGCGGATTGTGGTGGGTCTGACAAGGGCTCGGTCGGCAGCTGTTCTTGCATGTGGGAGCGTGCGAAAAGCCTAACGGATCTCTCCGGTGTTCAAAATCCGCATTACTCATCGAGCGTTACGTGGGAGCCCCAAGTTGCCCTTGATCGCGCGAAGGACTACTACCATTGGCGTCTGACAAATGAGAAGCCCCACGGCTCGAGTGTCGAGATGAAGGCAGAGTCTGCGGCGCGTAAGGTGTTTTATACCTATGCGAGCGCGGAGGTCGATCGGGCACATATAACCGAGAACGGAGACAGGGTTTCCTCCTATATTCCGCTGCTGCCGCGCAACTCTGATGAGGTTCGGGCGACGGAGCTCTATACCGATGCGGTGTGGCCGACGAGCGTGAACGATGACAAGGCGTATCTGCATTACGGGACGACCTGCCCTAACTATAAGAAAGGGACGCCGAGCGGATTTGCTTCGGTTGCCGATTACGATGGACAGGATAAATGCAGCAAATGCCATTTTGGCGTTTTGTCGCTTGGTGCTGTTGCGGCGCCTTCAACCTCTATCGAAAACGGCTTCGAGTATCACTTTGACAAGTTTAAAGACGCCCTGGAGGACTACGTCGACTGTCGCAACAAGGAGCTCGAGCTCGAGCGTCAGACCGAGGGCGAAGCCGACCGTGCGGGCAATGCGTTCGATACCGCCATCAAAGAACTTTCCGGTGAGCGTCCGCGTATCGCCCCACCTGGCCGCAACGGCGTAGTCGCCTTTGCAGTTTCGGGTGATATTACCAGCCCCGATCAACTTAACTCTTCGTTTAACACGGCGGTTGAGCTTGGCAGTCGCGGCGCCATCTCTGCCGCGGTACTGGCGCCCGATGAGGCGACGGCGCAAAACAACGTGCTTTCGCGATTTTTCTCGACATTGAAGGAACGCTCGGGTAGCGTTGCCGGCGTACTCGATGGCGTCATGGATGTCTGGGGACGGCTGCTTGTGGGATACGGAGACATCCAAGGTTCGGCCGACGAACTTATGGATGAGATGATTAAAGGCCTAGGAGGGGGCAGCGGCGCGTTGGGCTCCATTGCATCGTGGCTCGGCGATACCGTTTCGGCGTCCGTGGCGGCGCTGGGTTTGGAACCGTGCGACTTGCGCCTGCGAAAGCCGGTGCTGACTGATTCCGCCAACGTCATTAAGGGCCCGGGGTCTGACATTGCTGGTCTCTCTCAAGCGCAAGACAAACTGCGAAGTATTCCGTTGGGCGTGACCGATCCCAAGGCGCTTTGCGAGGCGTTGGAATATCAAGTCGAACGCACCATCAGCGGTACGGTGTTCACGCTTGCGGAGATTCCTCTGCCCGGCGGCGGCTCCATCCCGCTTACCGTCGATGTCGCCACGCTGGTTGGCGCTCTGGGCGGTGGGTCGTAATGAGTATCCGCATGCGTCTGCGCGAGGAGCGCGCCCAGGCGACGGTGGAGATGGCAGTGGTTACGCCCGTTTTGCTGGTGCTGGCACTCATTGTGTACAACGTCATGATCTTTGCCAGCGCTGTTGCGCGCTTCGACCGCGTGGTGCCCGACATCGTGTTGGCGCACGCCGTGGCGTCGGAGGGGGAGGGCGACGAAAGCTCTGTCGATGCCTCGGCGACGGTCCAGACTCAAATTCTGAATGCCATGGAAGGCTATGACTTGCAGATCGAAGTGTCGAGCGAGCAAGGCGCGGAGGCATCGGATGGTGGCCTGCTCTCCCTATCCGGTACGTTTAGGACCTACACCTGCACCATGCACTATGAGCCGTGGCCGACTTCTCTCAGCATCGCTGGCGTTCCGCTGGGGGCGCCGACAACGTTGTCGCACGAGCGCGCGGTGACGGTCGATCCATGGCGCCCGGGGGTGGTCATGTGACCGCGGTCTCGTCCTACATCGCCTACGCGCGGGCACTCAATAGGCTGGGTTGGACGCCGGCCGAGTTTGCGGTGGCGGAGTCGTTTGTCGTGCGCCTGCGCGGCATGCTGGGACGGCGTCCGGTTGCCGCCAACGGCCTGCCGCTTGTCATGGCGTTTCCACGCTGCTCTTCGGTCCATACGTGTTTTATGGCCTATCCCATCGACATCGCCTTCATCGATCGCGACGGCAATATTCTCGCGCGCTGCGAAAACGTATGTCCTTGGCGTATGTGCTCCTGCCCCGGCGCCTGGGCCGCACTAGAGCGCTCTTCAATCATTGTTTCGACCCCTGCTCTCCAACGCGTGCCGGCTTAAGAATTGGCGACAGCGGACTTTCGTCATACGAAATTGGGTAAGATGGAGGAGAAGATGCATGGATGTTGAGATCCATCCCAACGCTAAAAAGCACCTGACGGAAGGGGTCGATGATGGGTAAGACGTATACGGCCGCTAATGGTCAGGTTGTAACGGATGAAATGATTGACGCGTGGTGCGAGTCGTACGAGCGCGGAGAGTTTCCGGATGGCGAACACACCGTTGGTGGGATCGTGCATGGACGGCCCCCACTCTCAGGTGAGGGGACGGCAACGCTGTCGGTCAAGATTCCTCTGGGAATGAAGGAGGCCATTCGTCGACGGGCGGCTGCCGAGGGGATGACGCCAAGTGAGTTTGCCCGTGCGGCTCTGAGCGAAAAACTTCTTGCTGCCGGCTGATGCCTCTGACGTGCCGATTTAAAGAACCGAGGCTGTGCTCAAAAACTTTTTTGAAATTCTCGGTTGACCGGAACGCGTCCTTGGTTATACTAATCAAGCCTTGAAACAAGGCACACCTCAAATGGCTGGGTAGCTCAGTTGGTAGAGCAGAGGACTGAAAATCCTCGTGTCAGGGGTTCGATTCCCTTCCCCGCCACCTTGAATTGACTAGGACCTCTGCAAAGGGGTCCTTTTCTTTTATGCGGCCCCTACATGGAATCGAACCCCGTGAGGGCGCGGAGCTGAGTAAACGCGTAAGCGTTTGCCAGCGCAGCTCGCAAGGCGCGTAAGCGCCGCAGCGGTCCGTCCGCGCAGCGCGCGGACGCGATTCCCTTCCCCGCCACCTTGAATTGACTAGGACCTCTGCAAAGGGGTCCTTTTCTTTTATGTAGGGTTCTGCGGAAACTGCGTCCCAGAATAAGGGCTCAGAACGGGACACACTTTCCGCTTCGGGCCTGTCTGGGAAAGCGCGACCCGGAATGACGCGAAATTGCGGGTCGCGCTTTCCGGTTGGGCCTGCTAACGGAAAATGCGCCCCATTATTGAGCGATAGAACGGGACACACTTTCCGGTGCCTGCCTCCGGCGCGCGTACACACCTCGTCGCACCATTCCGAGCCCGCCCGCCCCAGACATTTCTCCCACTTTCGCGTCACTTTACAGACCGTTCGGTCGCCTGTCCGCACGCGCGGGTATACTCAAAACGATACTTATCCTATGCAATACGATGCGGGTTCGACCTGCATGATCCGAAGGGGGCAGTGATGGAGAGGATACTCGGCGTTAATCTCTCTGGCTGGTTTATTCCCGAGCCTTGGGTGACCCCGTCGCTGTACGCGGCGACCGGTGCATCCAACGCGGCCGAGCTACAGGAGGCCATGGGTACCGCCGCCTATAACGAGCGCATGCGCCGCCATTACGAGACGTTTGTGAGCGAGGACGATTTTCGCCGCATGGCGCAGATCGGTCTCAATGCCGTGCGTCTGCCGGTGCCCTGGTATGCCTTTGGCTCACAGGAGTCCGATGCCTCCTACATATCGGTTGTCGATTACATCGACCGCGCGATTGAGTGGGCTGCCAAGTACGACATCCGCGTGCTGCTCGATCTGGCAACTGTGCCCGGTGGCCAGGGCGATTCCAACGATTCACCCACCACGCCGGAGGCTGTCGCCGAGTGGCATTCGTCCACCAACGGCCGTCATGTCGCACTCGACGTGCTTGAGCGCTTGGCCGATCGCTATGGCGAGGCCGAGAGCCTGCTGGGCATTGAGCTGCTGGACACGCCGCAGATGAGCGTTCGCAAGAGCCTCTTCACCATGACGGATGGCATTCCTGCTCACTACCTGCGCAATTTCTATCGCGATGCCTACGAGCTCGTCCGTTCGTATATGCCCGAGGGTAAAATCGTCGTCTTCTCGTCGTCGGGGCATCCCAGCGAGTGGAAGCATTTTATGCGCGGCGCCAAGTACAAGAACGTCTACATGGACCTTCACCTGTACCATTACCGCGACGAGTATGCGCTCGACATCACGAGCCCTCGCGGGCTGACGACGGCGATTTCGCGTAACAAGCGCGAACTTAAAGAAGCGATTTCGACTGGGTTCCCCGTGCTGGTGGGCGAATGGTCGGGCGCGGCGATCTTTGCCAACTCGTCGGTTACGCCCGAGGGCCGCAATGCCTACGAGCGCGTGTTTATCGCCAACCAGCTGGCATCGTTTGCGCCGGCTGCCGGTTGGTTCTTCCAAACGTGGAAGACCGAGAAGCGCATTGCAGCATGGGACGCCCGCGCGGCGCTCGGTACGCTCGAGCGCGGCATGATTGAATAGGTTGATATGACGCAAAACAGCGCCCATACGGGCAAACTCTATGTGGTCGGCACGCCCATCGGCAACCTGGGCGACCTGTCCCCGCGCGTTGGTGAGGCTTTTGCCGCCGCTGATGCCATCTGCTGCGAAGACACGCGTGTGACGTCAAAGCTGCTGATGCACCTGGGCATTTCCAAGCCGCTTGTCCGTTGCGACGAGAATGTGATCGCTAGCCGCGCTGCCGGCCTGGTCGACCGTCTGCTGGCGGGGGAGACCCTCGCCTTTGCCTCGGACGCCGGCATGCCGAGCGTGTCCGATCCCGGCCAGGCGCTGGTCGAGGCGGCGCGTGAGGCCGATGCGCCCGTCGAAGTTATTCCCGGGCCCTCTGCTTGCGTCACGGCGCTTGTTTCGTCCGGCATTCCCTGCGAGCATTTTTTCTTCGAGGGCTTTTTGGGCCGAAAGCACGGCGACCGTGTGCGCCGTTTGCAGCGCCTTGCCGTGGTGCCCGGCGCACTCATCTTCTACGAGTCTCCACATCGCATCGTGGCGACGCTCGAGGCCGTGGCGGAGGTCTTTCCCCAGCGTGAGGTTGCCGTCTGCCGCGAACTCACCAAGCTGCACGAGGAGGTCTTGCGCGGGCCCGCTGACCAGCTTGCCGAGGAGCTGCGTGCTCGCGGCGAGGTAAAGGGCGAGATTGCGCTGGTCATCGCGCCGCCGAGCGAGGATGAGGAGGCCGGCATCGCGCCGGTTGGCGCTGCGGTGGCGGATCCCGACGAGGCCCTGCGCGAGGATATCCGCACCGCGCTCGAGGAGGGGGAGCCCGCCTCTGCGGTGGCCAAGCGCCTGTCTCAGAAGTATTCGCGCCGCAAGCGCGATGTCTATGCCATGGTGCTCGATATGCAATAGATGGAGGATATCCAGCCCTTGCGCTAGAATCATCCCCTGTATGCAACGTTTTTCTGGAGGACAAACCCCATGGATCAAAGCAAGCCTTCGTTCTTTATCACGACGCCCATCTACTACGTCAACGCCGATCCGCACCTGGGCACGGCTTATTCCACCATCATCGCCGACGTTCAGGCTCGCTATCGTCGCTCTGCCGGCTATAACGTCAAGTTCCTGACCGGCATGGACGAGCACGGCGAGAAGGTCGCCGAGGCCGCTGCCAAGCACAACATGACGCCGCAGGAGTGGACCGACAGCCAGGCTCCGCACTTCAAGGAGCTTTGGAGCAAGCTCGAGATCTCCAACGACGACTTCATTCGCACCACCGAGCCGCGCCAGCATCACGCCGTGCAGTATCTGTGGGAGCGCATGAAGGAGTCCGGCTACCTGTATAAGGGCAGCTATGACGGCTGGTACTGCGTGCCCGACGAGACCTACTTTACCGATACGCAGGTCCAGAAGGGCGACGAAGAGTACGGTAGCGTCGGCCAGCACCTGTGCCCCGATTGCCACCGTCCGCTCGAGCGCGTGCAGGAGGAGTCCTACTTCTTTAAGCTCTCCGCCTTCCAGGACAAGCTGCTCAAGCTCTATGACGAGCACCCCGACTTTGTTGAGCCTGCGTTCCGTATGAACGAGGTGCGCAGCTTTGTCGAGGGCGGCCTCAACGACCTTTCCGTGAGCCGTACGAGCTTTGACTGGGGCATTCAGGTCCCGTTTGACGAAGGCCACGTGACCTACGTGTGGTTCGATGCGCTGCTCAACTATATGACGGCCGTCGGCTACGGTGTCGACACCGACGAGGCCCGTGCCGAGCTGGCCTATCGCTGGCCCGCGCAGTTCCATATTGTGGGTAAGGACATCATTCGCTTCCACTGCGTCATTTGGCCCGCCATGCTCATGGCCATCGGCGAGGCCCTGCCCGAGCACGTCTTTGCCCACGGCTTCCTGACCGTGCGCAATGCCGAGACCGGCAAGGCCGAGAAGATGTCCAAGAGCCGCGGTAACGCCATCGCTCCGCAGGATGTTATCGACATGCTGGGTGTCGAGGGCTATCGCTACTACTTCATGACCGACGTCGTCCCCGGCACCGACGGCGCCATCAGCTTCGAGCGCATGGAGCAGGTCTACAACGCCGACCTGGCCAACAGCTGGGGCAATCTTATCTCGCGCTCGCTCAACATGAGCGGCAAGTACTTTGACGGTTGCGCCCCGGCTAAACCGGCGTCTGCCAACGCGTTCGATAACCCGCTGGCAAAGATTGCCGACGGTTTGGTCGAGCGCTACATGGCCAAGATGGACGTGCTCGATTACGGTGGAGCCAAGGACGAGGTCATGGAACTCATCCATGCCGCCAACCACTACATCGAGGACTCCGAGCCCTGGGCGCTTGCCAAGGACGAGGCCAAGGCCGACGAGCTGGCATTTGTGATTTACAACCTGCTCGAGGCCATCCGCATCGCCGCCCACCTGCTGATGCCGCTCATGCCCCAGACTTCTGTCGAGGCTCTGCGCCGCCTGTCCTGTGAGGGCGAGGCCGCGAGCGACGACCTCAAGGGCATTTGCACTTGGGGCCTGCTTGCCGGCGGTCAGCCCGTCGAGAAGGGCGATCCGCTGTTCCCGCGTCTGGCGTAGAGACCGCGCGAGTGCCATATCGGCAATTTGCTGTGTAACGGTAAGGGCATGGCCGCAACGGTCCATGCCCTTTTACTTTACGATGCAGCCACCATGTTAAGGAGGCAACCATGACAACTTCGCCTTTGGCAAACCCCACGGCAACTAGGGAGCTGCTAGAGGAGTTTGGCCTTGCGACCAAGCATCGCCTGGGCCAAAACTTCCTGATCGACAACCATGTGATCGAACGTATCTGTGAGCTCGCTGAGCTTGCGGGCGATGAGCGCGTGCTCGAGGTTGGCCCGGGCGTTGGTACGCTCACGCTTGCGTTGCTGCAGGAGGCGGCGTGCGTCACGTCGATCGAGACCGACCCCGAGCTCGAGCCGGTGCTCGATGCCCATGCCGCCGACTATGCCAACTTCCGCTTTATTATGGGCGACGCGCTCAAGGTGGGCCCGGAGCAGATTGAGCAGGCCGCCGGCGGCGAGCCCACGGTATTTGTCGCGAACTTGCCCTATAACGTGGCGGCGACGATCATCCTGCAGTTCTTCCAGACGATGCCGGCGCTCAAGCGTGCCGTCGTCATGGTGCAAAAGGAGGTTGCCGATCGCATTGCCGCAGTGCCGGGCAACAAGACCTATGGCGGCTATACGGCAAAGCTTGGCCTGTATGCGCAGGTGACGGGTCGCTTTGAGGTGCCGCCGCGTTGCTTTATGCCGGCGCCACACGTGGACTCGGCCGTCGTGCGTATCGACCGTGTTGACGGTGTGGTGCCCGAAGGACTCGATCGCGAATTTGTGGCCCGTGTGATTGACGCTGCATTTGCTCAGCGTCGCAAGACCATCCGCAATTCCATGAGCGCCAACGGCTTTGCCAAGGACGTGCTCGATGCCGCCTTTGAGGCTTGCGGTATCGCACCCACCACGCGCGCCGAGACGCTCGACGTCGCCGCCTTTGTCCGCTTGGCTCAGGAGCTAATCCATGACGCCTAATGCCGAACGCGTGACGTTTACCAAAAAGAAGAAAACGGTGGCCTGCCCGGTGCCGCTGGCGCCGCTTGCCGACACACATGCGCATCTGCTTTCGTTCTGGGGCAAGGATGTGCCTGAGACACTCGTGCGTGCCAAGGCGGCAGGCATCGACCTGTTGGTGACGGTCTTCGACCCCATCGCCGACAAGCGCAGCGTGACGGACTATAGCGACTGGCTGACGCGCGAGATTCTGCCGATGCAGGATATCCCGCAGATCAAGTATCTTGCCGGCGTGCATCCGTATGGCGCGCCGGACTATACCGACGACATTCACGCGCAGGTTGTTGCTGCGCTCGATGACTCCTTATGCGCCGGTATTGGCGAAATCGGTCTGGACTACCACATGGACTATGACGACGATATCGCGCCGGCACCCCATAACGTGCAGATTGACTGCATGGCGCGCCAGCTCGAGCTTGCCGTGTGCCGTAACGTGCCGGTGGAGCTGCATCTGCGTCACGAGGACACGGACCATGAGCGTACCTCGCACGTGGACGCCTACAACGTGCTTCGTGAGGTGGGCGTGCCCCAGGCCGGTTGTGTGCTGCACTGTTTTGGCGAGGACCGCGCCACGATGGAGCGCTTTGTGGAGCTGGGCTGCTATATCGCCTATGGTGGTGCGGCCACCTTTAAGCGTAACGACGACGTGCGCGAGGCATTCGCGGCAACCCCGCTCGACCGTATTTTGTTTGAGACGGATTGTCCCTATATGGCGCCGGAGCCCATTCGCGGTCTTGAGTGCGAGCCTGCAATGATTTCCATTACGGCAAACGCGCTGGTCAACGACCGCGTCGATCGTACCAGCGAGGACGCCGAGGCAATCGCGCGAGCAGCTTGGGAAAATGCCTGCAAACTTTTTCAAAAATAGTTCTTGCGTTCGCGATGGCGCTCCGTTATTCTAATTCCTGCACGCGGGCGTGGCGGAATTGGCAGACGCGTACGGTTCAGGTCCGTATGGGGGCAACCCCATGAAGGTTCAAGTCCTTTCGCCCGCACCATTAAATGAAAGAGCTCCCAGCAATGGGAGCTTTTTTGTTATGGGCCCATCGCGGGGACTTGAACCTGCGAAGGAGCGAGCGTCAAGAAAACGCGGAGCGTTTTTAGCGAGCTGGCGAGTCCGCCGGCAGGCGGGCGAAGCCGGTGCGGATCCGCGAAGCGGATACGCGGACGTCCTTTCGCCCGCACCATTAAATGAAAGAGCTCCCAGCAATGGGAGCTTTTTTGTTATGCACGATCTCCTTGGACGGGTATCCTAATGCCAACGTGTGCCTATCAGAGGAGAGACCATGCTGTTTTCCGGTATCATCGCCGCCCTTACCAGCCTTTTGATTCCCATCATCATCCTGTTGCTGCTGCTCCCCAACGCTTGCTACGTCGTTGAGCAGCAGCACGCTGTGATCATCGAGCGCCTGGGCAAGTTCAACCGCATCGTCAACGCTGGCTTTCACATGAAGGTGCCCGTGATCGACCGCAAAGCCGCCACGGTGAGTCTGCGCACCATGAAAAACGGTTTTGGCATCGACGTTAAGACCCAGGACAACGTGACCATCGGCCTTGAGGTCTCCGCTCAGTACCACGTGAGCTACGACATGGGCGCCGGCCCGGCAGATTCGGGCATCTACAAGAGCTACTACATGCTGCAGGAGCCCGTCGACCAGATGCGCGACTTCATCACCGATGCCCTGCGCTCCTCCATCCCCGTCTACACACTCGATGAGGTCTTTGCCAAGAAGGATGACATCGCCAAGGATGTCAACGCTACCGTTTCCGAGCAGATGGCCGCCTACGGCTTCACCCTCGTGTCGACGCTCATCACCAAAATCGCACTGCCGACCGAGGTCGAGAACTCCATGAACGACATCAACGCCGCCCAGCGCAAGCGCGCTGCCGCGCAGGAGCTCGCCGAGGCCGACCGCATCAAGCGCGTCACCGAGGCGACCGCCGAGGCCGAGGCGATGGAAAAGGCAGGCGAAGGCATCGCCAACCAGCGCAAAGCCATCGCGCTGGGCATCAAGGATTCGCTCGAGATTATCCAGGAGACAGGCGTTGGCAACGATGAGGCCAACCAGCTGTTCATGTTTACGCAGTGGACCGAGATGATGACGGAGTTCGCACGTACGGGCAAAACCTCGACGGTCGTGTTGCCGAGCGACTTCTCGCAGTCGGCCTCTATGTTCGAGCAGATGCTGGCTGCCGGCAAAGTTCAAAACGATTCGAAGGAGTAGGCGCGCGTGAAATACACCGTCGTTTGTGTTGGCAAGCTCAAGGAGCGCTTTTGGAAGGACGCGTGCGCTGAGTACACCAAGCGCCTAGGTGCCTATGCCAAGGTTGATATCCGCGAGGTGGCCGATATCGACCCGGCTAAGGCGGGCGGCGTGGGTGCCGCACGCGACAGGGAGGGGGCGGCGATTCTTGCTGCCTTGCCGTCTCGAGCGCATGTGATCTTGCTGGCCATTGAGGGCAAGGAGCGTTCGAGTGAGGAGCTCTCGGCGAGGCTCGACGATCTTATGCTGCGAGGCAGCAGCGACATTGCCTTTGTAATCGGCGGTTCGGACGGCGTGAGTGATGAGGTGCGCGCCCGCGCCGACGAGATGCTCAGCTTTGGACGCATTACCTTGCCGCATAACCTGGCGCGTGTGGTGCTGCTAGAGCAGATTTACCGTGCCTGCAAGATCAGCCGTGGCGAGCCGTATCACAAATAGGTTGGCAATACGAAACAATGGCGTGGGACAATACCTTTCGTTTTGAGGAATGTGTCTGAAAGGACTATGAGATATGAAGATTGGATTTGTCGGTTTTGGCAATATGGCGAGCGCTATGGCTGATGGCTGGATCGCTGCCGGTGTAGCTGCGAGCGACATGTGCGCCTGTGCGGGTCGCTACGACGCACTGGTTGAGCGCTGTGAGGCGCGCGGGATGGCCGCTTGCCACGATGCCGCCGAGGTTGTCGCCGCATCCGATATCGTGGTCGCTGCGGTCAAGCCGTACATGATTGAGAAGGTATTCGCCCCGCTCAAGGATGCTCTTGCCAAAAAGGTCGTTCTGTCGGTTGCCTGGACCTGGGACAGTGCCAAGTGGGAGCAGGTCCTGCCGGGCGTCGCGCATATCTCGACGGTGCCTAATACACCGGTTTCGGTGGGCGAGGGCGTCATCGCCTGCGAGAAGGCTTCGACGCTTAACGACGAGCAGCGTGCTGTGGTGCTCGACCTGCTCGGTAAGCTTGGCGCTGTCGTCGAGCTCGACGCAAGCCTGCTGTTTGTGGGCGGCACGGTGGGTGGTTGCGCTCCGGCGTTTGTCGCCATGGCAATCGAGGCCCTGGGCGATGCGGCGGTCAAGCACGGTATTCCGCGTGCGGATGCTTATCGCATTGTGAGCCAGATGGTGCTGGGTACGGCAAAGCTGCAGCTTGCAACTGGCCAGCATCCTGCGGCGATGAAGGATGCCGTATGCTCGCCCGGTGGTGCCACCATCAAGGGCGTCGTTGCGCTCGAGGACGCCGGCATGCGCAGCGCCCTGGTCAAGGCAATCGACGCAACCCTCCAGTAAAACCGACCAAAAAAGGGACAGTTTATTTTGGCAGGTTTTTCCTGCGGTTTTGTCCTTTTAGCGAAAAGTGCCCCGCAACTGGCTCAATTCCAGTTGCGGGGCACTTGCGTTTGCCCAGATAAAACCGACCAAAATAAACCTGTCCCTTTTTGGCAGGTTAGTCCCAGAAGCTGTCTTCTTCGTCCTCGGACTTGGGGCCGCGGTCGACATACATCTTATGGGTGCGCTTCTCCATTACAAAGGCAATAATCGCAAACAGCAGGATGCCGCCGGCGAAAAGGATGGCAAAACCGGTGCGGGTGCCAAACAAAAAGGAAAAAACTGCGTCCATTGGGTGCCTTCTTGCGTAGTTGAGTTGGGTCGTAAACGCTCATAAGTATATACTTGCCCATACATGTACAAGGTTGCAACCTAAATGGAATGTATATCGCCGGAGGATCTAATGCTTGATATCAAGTTTGTTCGCGAGAACCCCGATGCCATCGATGTCGCCATGGCTAACCGCCAGACGTCTTGGGATCGCGAGAAGTTCTTTGAGCTCGACGACGAGCGTCGTGCCGTCATCACTGAGGTTGAGGAACTTCAAGCCACGCGCAATGCCGAGTCCAAGAAGATCGGCGCCCTGATGAAGGAGGGCAAGAAGGACGAGGCCGAGGCCGCCAAAGAGGCCGTGCGCGCCGTCAACGAGAAAATTGACGGTCTGGCCGAGCGCCGCACTGCTCTCGAGCAGGAGCAGTACGACTTTATGGCTCACCTGCCCAACATTCCTTGCGAGGCCACGCCGTACGGCAAGGACGAGGACGAGAACATCGAGCGCCGTCGTTGGGGCACCCCGCGCGAGTTCGACTTCGACTTTAAGCCGCATTGGGATCTGGGCACCGACCTCGACATCCTCGACTTCGAGCGCGGCAACAAGCTCTCCGGCAGCCGCTTCACCGTTCTCGGTGGCGCCGGCGCCCGTCTTGAGCGCGCCCTCATCAACTTCTTCCTCGATACGCACACCAGCCGTGGTTTTAAGGAGTGGTGGCCGCCCATCGTCGTCAAGCGTCAGACCATGTTCGGCACGGGCCAGCTGCCCAAGTTCGAGGACGACGCCTATCACGTCTCGGGCGACAACTTCCTGATCCCCACCGCCGAGGTCGTGCTCACCAACCTGCACGCCGGTGAGGTCCTCGACGCCGATACCCTGCCGCGCCGCTACACCGCCTTCACCCCCTGCTTCCGCGAGGAGGCCGGTTCCGCCGGTCGCGACACCCGCGGCATCATCCGTCAGCACGAGTTCGACAAGGTCGAGATGGTCAAGTTTGCCAAGCCGGAGGAGTCCGACGAGGAGCTCGAGAGCATGACCGCCGAGGCCGAGTACCTGCTGCAGCAGCTGGGTCTTCCGTATCGCGTGATTAGCCTGTGCACCGGCGACCTGGGCTTCTCTGCCCGTCAGACCTACGACGTCGAGGTCTGGCTGCCGAGCTACAACGCCTACAAGGAGATCAGCTCCTGCTCCAACTGCGGTGACTTCCAGGCTCGCCGCGCCAACATCAAGTATCGCGACCCCGAGAACTTCAAGGGTTCGCGCTACCTGCACACCCTTAACGGTTCCGGCCTGCCGGCCGGTCGTACCATGGCTGCCATTCTGGAGAACTACCAGAACGCCGACGGCACCATCACGATCCCCGAGGTCCTGCGTCCCTACATGGGCGGCCTCGAGAAGATCGAGCCGGTCGCGTAACTTGGCTGCATAGGCGATATGCAAGGGCGCTCCTTCGGGGGCGCCCTATTTTGTGCGCAGGTCCATACCATGCCGTGCGGACAGCTCAATAGAAAACACACGAACAAATGTTCTGTATACAGTCATCTACCTGCTATGCTTTTACTAGATAAGAGCGAGAGAAAGGGGATGCGATGGAGCTGTTTGATGATCGGGTGGTTTTGTTTGAGAGCGACGAGGGCGGGGAGTACCTGCTTGTAACGTGTGAGCCGTCTGGCATGGGTGGCCTGGTGGTTCGACAGACGAGCGAGGGTCCGTTGACCCAATGGTGTTTTGAGGAATCGCCGCATGTGGTCGAGACCTTTGTGGCGCACGAAGGGCTTGTGGCCCTGGAGCACTTCTATGGGGTCCGGACATCTAACCAGGTTGCTCGCATGTTGAGCATCTCGTTTGCCGATTATGATTGTGCCCAGCGGGTGAGATCGCTCCTGAGGGAACTTGATGCTAAGTTTGACGTGATCGAAAAGCCAATCGATCGTACGGGGAACGGCGGTATATGCGGAGCAGCATGACAAGACTGCGTTCCACAAAAAAGTTTGAAATTGTGCTTGACTCCAATAAGCTAAAGTGGTTTTATATGTCTTGCGCTGCGGCGTTACCTCAGCTGGATAGAGGGTCTGACTACGAATCAGAACGTCATAGGTTCGAATCCTATACGCCGCACCAATTGAAATTGAAAGCCTCCGGCAACGGGGGCTTTTCTTTTATGGCAACACCGCATGGATTCGAACCTCGGTCGAGGCGCGGGCGTAAAGAAAACGCGGAGCGTTTTTAGCCCGCGGGCGAGCGCGCCGGCAGGCGGGCGAAGCCGGTGCGGATCCGCGCAGCGGATGCGCGGAATCCTATACGCCGCACCAATTGAGATTGAAAGCCTCCGGCAACGGGGGCTTTTCTTTTATGGCAACACCGCATGGATCCGAACCTCGGTCGAGGCGCGGGCGTCTTAATCATCACTTCGTAAAATTTTTCCAAATTGTCGCTTGACCCATCGAGGGGTCACGTGCATAATAATCCGTGCGTTGCGGCGTTACCTCAGCTGGATAGAGGGTCTGACTACGAATCAGAACGTCATAGGTTCGAATCCTATACGCCGCACCAATTGACTTTAAAGCTCCCGGCGACGGGGGCTTTTCTTATATGGGAGCATTGCGGAGATTCGAACCTCGGTCGAGGCGCGGGCGTCAAGAAAACGCGGAGCGTTTTTAGCCCGCGGGCGAGCACGCCGGCAGGCGGGCGAAGCCGGTGCGGATCCGCGCAGCGGATGCGCGGAATCCTATACGCCGCACCATTTGATTTTAAAGCTCCCGGCAACGGGAGCTTTTCTTATATCGCGATGCGTTGAAGATCGCATCAAGTGGTCAAAAATGAGTAAAATTCAAATTCGATAACTTTTTTCGAAAAATGCTTGACCTTTATTCAGTCGATGTGCATAATAATCAACGAGTCGCGGCGTTACCTCAGCTGGATAGAGGGTCTGACTACGAATCAGAACGTCATAGGTTCGAATCCTATACGCCGCACCAATTGAAATTGAAAGCCTCCGGCAACGGGGGCTTTTCTTTTATGGCAACACCGCATGGATTCGAACCTCGGTCGAGGCGCGGGCGTAAAGAAAACGCGGAGCGTTTTTAGCCCGCGGGCGAGCACGCCGGCAGG
>NZ_JBBNLP010000010.1:0-91269 GCF_040092425.1 Collinsella sp. CLA-ER-H3 | reverse complement strand
TGTAATAGGTTTCCTTCGAGGCATCCGTCACGATAAAGGGAACGAGCCCGGCGCGCAGGCATTCACGAAAGGCAATAGCCCTTCCAACCCTTCCGTTGCCGTCCGGGAAGGGGTGGATCGTCTCGAATCGAACATGGAACCTGACGATATTCTCCAGGGACGGCTCGTATTTGTTATATTCCGAGACCAGGCGGTCGATTAACGAGGGGACCTCCTCTGGGCGCGCCGTAATGACGCTTCCGACCCCGTTGCCCAGGATCTTCCACTGGCCGGGTACGTCCATCACTCCGTCCATGAGTTGCAGGTGAATCTCCTTTATGAGTTCGGGAGTGAGCTCCCTATCCAACGAATCGAAAAGGAAATCGAACATTTTCGTATGGTTTGCCGTCTCACGGACGTTTCCGGGGGTAGTCGAGTCCGCGAGAACGGTATCCCTGGTTTCGAAAACCGTCCTTGTCTGCCATTCCGTGAGAGAGCTGCCCTCGATCCTTTCATGGTTGAACACGAAAGAGACGATAGACGTCTCGTACACGCCATTCGGGATGCCGCCTTCGCGCTCGGAGGCGGTCTGCTCGATATAGCTGCGGACAAATTGCCGCTGCAATTCCCGGGTCAGGGGCATATCTGTACGCGAGCTATCGGCGGGGCTCTTTTCCTTTTTGGTCCCAGCAAGCAAATTGAATAATTTGTTAAACATATATCCGCATACTCCGATAGACGTGCCGATTTCTAGGGACATTCTACCCCAGGATAGCTTTCCTTCATGGCCAGTCTGTCACCCAATGGCACCAAACCGCCCTGCGCTGAGCGGATTGTCGTCTTACGCTTTTGATGGGGCCGAATGCCCATGGGCGACCATGGGCCAGTGGCGGGCTGGTCGCCACAAGGCCCCGACCAACTGATGGCTACCGTAGTTCCTTTGGAGGATATCGAGTGTTGGACAACCTTTCACTTATGGGGCCCGACGAGGATGAGCTCTCCCTCTCGGCGGCGGTGTCTTCCGCGACCCTCCTGCCCGCCTGCGCATACTCGGCCTATTCCATCATCGTCAACATCATGCCCGTGATGGGCAAGCGGGCCGCCCTGTTCTACCTGACGCGGGGGTCTGTTGAGACCATCTGGATCCCCGTCGCCATATTCACCTTCGCCCTTTTAGCGCGAAAGGTCGACGACTGGCGCTTTTACGCACTTACATCCTTGTTCGGGCTAGCGGCATGCGTGCTTGCATCCATGAGGCTGGATTTGTACCAGGCGGCCGTCTACGTGGCGGTGGCCCTGTGCTGCGGCCTGTCTGCCATCAAGTCGAGGGACTGCTGAGATGAACTCCCGAAATAAAAAGGAGATTGTCCGCGCCGAGGCGAAAAAGGCGACTGAAAATGAAGGCCGGTCCCATGGCGACGGGTCTGAAACTGGCATCTCCACGCCCATCTCGCGCCGCGGGCTCTTCGCTGCCCTCGCGGTTGCAGCCGGGCTGGGCATCCTATCGAGCAACCAGGCATATGCCCTTGCCGCGCAGAATTTCGGGCGCGGGCAGTGGATCGGCAACAAATGGGTGAACGGCTACATCTCGGGCGCGATCACGCATCCCCATCTTCAACGCGGGGTCAACGATTACTTTTTCGGCAAGTCCACCAACAATGGCGCATGGAACGTCACCGCAAACGGCAGCCAGAAATTAATTGCAGAGTTCGCTTGCGTGGTGGAGTGTGACTGGTCTAACGAGCTATATGACCATATCGTGTTTCGCCCGTTCTATTACTGCGCCTCGCTTAGCCCGAATGGCCATCCCCTCTGGTATGGCTCCGAGGATGGCGATGACAACCGAAGCTACGTATTCCTCAATGGCAATCCGGTCGGAACGTTTCAGGGAAACTTGATCAATAGCGGTTGGAGCACCGGTTGGCTCGTCAACGGGTTCTATGAGGGGCCCGGGTGCGATACATTCGTTCGTCGGCAGGCTGCGCCCCATGATGAGAAGGTCCTGGCCCGAATGGACATCTGGAATGTCTGGGTGAACGGAGTTCCGGCAAATAAAAACCCAAATGACATCAAGTTTCGCCGATATGCCCCCAATAACGACATGTCCATCAACGTCGAAAAAATCAATATCGAAAATGACCTTACGCTTATGGGTGGCATTTTCAAGGTCATCCCAGTTACGGCGCCGGATCTGAGGCTCGATCTCATACAGGGCGGCTATGAGAACGGTATTCCCGTGGCCCGATACGAAAACGGGCGCGGAACATGCCTTTGGAATGATTATGACGGCGTCAACCAGAATTGGATGTTCTGGCCGAATAAATCTGACGGCCTCGGGTGCTTTACCTTCTGTATAGCGAACATGGTCGGACCGAATCTCGACCACGGCCTCGACAACAGGGGGCATACGTCTCCGACTATGGATAGGGGACATGCGGAAATATGGCGCAACTCCGAGTCAACCAACCTCACAAATTCGTGGTGGGTTCATCATGAGCCGACCGTTACGAACGAAACAGATCACAGGTGCTGGTTCATCACCTCGGACGCGGATGGCCAGCGACTCGACACATGGGGCGCTACAAAGGATAGTACCGATTGCGTGGCCGTTTCCAGTCCTGCCTGTCCCGGCGCCTGGGCGAAACAGGTAAATGCACAATGGATGATTGAGGAGGTCGCCTGCCATGGTGAGGTCGGTTTGTCCTCAGATGAGGCAAAGCCCGGCGATTCTCTAAAGATCCTCGGATGGCACAATAAATTCAAGGACGAGACGAGGTACATTCGTCCTGCCAGCTGGGTGCTTGGCGCCAAGAATGAAAACGTTCTTCCCGTCTATCCAATCTTCCGCCTATATACTAGCGACAGGGCAGAAGAAACTACCGAAGACAATGCGGTAATCATGGCGTCATGCCGAGTCGGTTCATGGGCAAATGGCAAACAGCAGACTGAGGCGTACTCGCATCGCCATATCGGATGGCCGCATGGCGGTCAGCCAATTTTCAGCCTTGAAATGAGGCTTCAGGATTCGAATTACAGCGGATCGATTCATTATGCCGCGCAGCGGTGGTATGGCGGCGCATGGGATGAGGGGGCAGACGGAAGTAAGGTCTGCGCAAATGGAGCCCATGACACCGAGGCGATGGGCCGGGTAAAGGTATGGCTTACCGGAGATATTGCCGATAGGTATGACCTTGTCGTTAGGACTAAGCTCCTCAACGGCTCGTGCGCCTGGAGCGATCCCGTCTATGTCTACAACTCAAAAGACAAACCGCTGACACTTGAGACGGCCCCGGCATGTGGGCTTGAACCCGATGGTAGCTCCAATACGAAGATCTCGGGTATGAACGTTCACCTTATTCGCAAGCCGACTGGCGCTCGTGTCGTGCGGGAATTCAGTACCGACGAAAGCCTTACGATCACCGATGATTTCGGATCCGGCTACCTATATGTCGCCGCCATGTTGGGGCTGCGCTTGCCTTCGAAAAACACTGATCGCATTTGGACCGACCGTTACCGCGGCACCGTCATCTCCAAACCCTGTCGCATCGAGACTGCCTGCGTCGAGTACTATGCGGACGGCATCGACGACGCTCACCTTGTATATCGTGATTCCAATGTCCATTCAGGTGACGCCTACGCGCCTGTAGATGCCGCACTTGAGGCGGCTGGGAAGAAGCCATGCAATCTCGATGCCCATTTCGGGGAGGATGCCGCCTCAGGTTTCACTGGATGGTTCAAGGACACTGCCCTAGTCAATCCAGCCGTCTCCCTTGAGATTCCCGAGAACGGCGCATTGAGGCTGTACGGGCGCAACCGCTGCACATTGCGCATCGAATATGCGGAAGGATCGGTCGAGCCCGACGGCGGTGCCGTTTTCAGGAAAGAACCGAGCGATAAGGCTGGAGTCGTCGAAGATGCGCTCGGATTGACCGACTTCACCGGACGCATCGAGAGGCATAGGCTCGATAAGATCGACCTGCCGGCGATCGGCGATGGCGGCGTGGGGCATACCGCCTTTTACCGCGGCGAGTCCGTGACGCTCGCCGGCTACGAGGACGTCTTCGCCAAGCGCGAGGACGGAACGTGGCGTCGCCTCGTCTTCAAGGGCTACATGCCCGACAGGGCGGGGGGGGGGGACGCCTCTCACGACAATCAAGATGGAACGCGACACGACCGTCTACGCCCTGTGGGTGTATGCGGAATCGGACGGCGTCGCCACGGCAAAGAACTAACGACGACTCGGGACGGAGGCGCGGCCTCCTTCCCGAGCCCGCGCATGTCCCTGACGGGAGGTGTGCGTAGATGAGGTTCGACAAGCACGATGATGGGAAGAGCGAAGGCTCATCCTTAGGGGATACTCCCATTACGAGACGAGGACTGTTCGCGGCTCTGGCGGTCGCGGCAGGACTCGGCCTACTCGGCGCCGACACGGCGCTCGGGTGGGACTATTGGGGGCAAAATGCGGCAATCGGCCAGGGGGCCTGGGACGCCTATGGGATGCTCAACGGCAAGATTAACTGCTGTAGGGGCAGGTCGAACCCCATAAACCAATGCATGGGCTGGGCAAACGGATGGACCGAGTGGTACGCCTTCCGCTACGCCTACGTCCAGATCCTTCGTTACGCCCTGAACCTCCAGGTTGAATGCGACTACGAGAACGAGCTGTGGTTCCACCTCTCCTTCTACCCGTTGACCGCCTGCGGGGACGACAACTACAACCCCAGGGGTCACCGCCTGTGGTTCGCGGCAGACCATGACAACCTCGGCGCAATCAAGGAGGACGAGCAGGAGAACAATATCGTCACCTTCGACGGCAACCTTACCAACGAGGAACTTGGGGTCGGTACCGGCCGCCACGACACCGGATGGAAGCACTACCAGTATCACGACACGGGAAAGTGGTACAGGCGTACATCGAGAGACGTGACCCATAGGTGGTGCGCCGACCTGAACATCTTCAATATCTACGTCGAGGGCGTCTCCCATGACGAGAACGTCGACGCCCTGCACTCCCAGACGGGGTGGATATCCTCCACCGTGGAGCATACCTACCTCACGACGGAGGATATCCAGGGCATCGTGTGCCGCATCCACGCCGCAGACGACGACACGCTCAACTGGGATGTGCGAGACGCCTCGATTTCCGATGCGACGGATATCTATCAGCAGGCATATGGCGGTAATTTCAACCAGCTGTTCCTCACCGAGTTCACCAAGGTCCGCGATGATACCTATCAATCCGATTGGGGACCCGTCCCGGGCTTTCTCACGACGATGCGCCCCGCGCATGTGGCCGATGGGTCCCGAGCCGTGAATGCCTCATGGGGCGGCCCGTGGGACGGAAAGGAATTCAGCCATACCAACTGCACCCAGCCTTTCCAAATAAACAGCGCGGGCGTCCAATCGAGGGCCAGCGCATGGTGGGCAGCGAAGAGGTTTTCCGAGGGTACGGCCCTGTACGGCGACGGCGCGATGGCCATCATAAGCGACGCCTCGGGCCTGTGCGTGAACAGGCCGAACGCGACCGCCGCGAAGCCTTCGAAGCTAAACCTCTTCCATAGCGGCTACAAGGATGGGGTAGCGGGCGACCGCGCTTCGGCATGGGTCGTGAAGGAGGTGCCGTTCAAGGGCGCGCTTACTCTGAACGACGGCAAGCCTGAGCTGACCCGCGCGGAGCCCATGGCCTGCTCGGACCCGCTTCTCACATGTAGCCCGTGCAGGAACTGGTCGGATGTCAAAAAGGGCAACGGGGGCAATGCCCCGACCCACTTCTCCTATCGCTGGTACCAATCGGAATCCGACGAGGTGCCCGACGGCTGCTCGGGCGCCTCCATTATCGGAACATGCCACCTGTCGAACTTCGGCGACATGCCCGAATGCGCCGCATACCGCCATGTCGGCATGAATATGTCCGAGCTGATGTGCATAGAGGCGCTCTCGCTTCGCCTCGAGGGCTCGCCATGGCAAGGCTCGATCCGCTATAGCATGCTCGCCAAGGACGGCGGGTGGAGCGATGCCGCGGCCGACGGGGAGCCAGTAGGCGAGGGAGGGAGATCTCTGCGCTGGAGCGCCATCAAGGTCTGGCTCACCGGCGACGTCTCGCTGCACTTCGACCTCGAGGTAAGGGCGTTCAACTCGAACGTCGGCTGGACGGCGGGTTACGTTTCGGGAACGGGGCTCGATGCGCCAACGGTCAATGGAGTGGGCGACCTCACCGCATCGAACGACCTGAGGTGCGTCCAAGTCGATTTGATCCCAAAGCCGGAAGGAGCCGTGGTATTGCGGGATTTCTCGCGGGACGGAAGGATTCTAAACATCACGGAAGACGAATTCGCCGATATGCAGGACCGCTATCTTTCCTGTGTCGTCATGCAGGCATTTCCGACGGAGCTGCGCAAGGGGACCAACCATGACTCACCGCTCGTTCACCGGTTCCATGGATTCGTAGGCGCCGGGCCCGTCCATATCGCAGGGGTAAAGGTCGTCTATCACGCCGACGGAGTGGATGACGATTCGATCGTCTTCACGGAAACGGCGAGGGTCGGTCACCACACGGCCAGCGCGGAGGCCACCGCGGCCGCGCTGAAAAGCCGATGCAACCTGAATGACCATTTCGGCGAGGAGAAGAGCACGGGCTTTACAGGCTGGTTTTACGATGCAGAGCTGACGAGCCCCTATGGGGGATCGGAGCTCACGGCGGGCGAGGAGCTCCACCTTTACGGCCGCAATCGCTGCACGGTCAGGATCGAATATGCGGAGGGTTCGCTTCATCCCGAGGAGGGGGCCGTGTATCGCACCGCCGCGAGCGACAGCGCCCCTGAGGCGGCGGGTGCCCTAGAACTCCCCGATTACGGCAAGGGTCATGAGTCCCATTCCCTCGGGGGGATCACGCTGCCGGCCATCGGTGACGATGGGTGCGCCCATAAGGCCGTCTACTGGGGCGAGCGCGTCGCCCCGGCAAAACCAGAAGAAGTCTACCGTAAGACATCCGACGGCACCTGGCGCCGGTATGTCCCGATATGCTGGCTGACTTCAGCGAGCCAGCAGAGTGCGTCGACCGGCTCCATTACGGCTAAGCGCGATACCGTCCTGTACATCAAGTGGTCTTTGGCTCAAGCCGACGGCGTCGTCAGCTCGAAATAGGAGGACCGGCGATGGCGGGCGGGGAGGGATCCAAAAGGCTCCGCTCCAACTGTGATTTTGCAGGCTGTCGCCCGCTCGGGAGCAGAACCGGGGAAGCGGCGCGTTCGGCTCCCCCGGTTTTCCGATCAATAGGTGAAGTAGCCCGGCCGCGTGTTATGGCCGGGCGTCATATTGGTTTCAGCCTTCTTCTCGAGCTTAGCGAGTCCGTCCTTCAGTGCCGCTGTACCCGGTGTAATCTCCGGGGCCTTCTGCTTCAGGGGGTAGACATCGCGCAGGTGCTCAAGTTGGGCGGCGTAGCGGGCGTTGATGAAGGGCGGTACGCCATCCGTCTCCCTGAACTCGTTATGGTCTGCCGCGATCTGGTCGATGAGGTCTCTCGGGTAGGTTTTCGTGGCGTACGACTCCGTGACCTCGAATTCGGGCCCTTCGTAGGAATCCCATGCGTCGATACGCTCGATATGGTAAAGGCGATCTGATTTCGAGCGCGAAACGGCAATCCACTCCTGGGCGTCGTCCGAATGCCATTCGCTCATGCCGCATGCCAGAAGGACGCGATTGGAACTGCCGTTCGCGTCGAGATCATAACCGAGAGATGGATATTCAATCCGCTGGTTAAAGAAAAGGCTCCAGTCAGCGCATGATTTGATGGCGGCGACAAGCTCGGTCAGTTCGAACGTACGAGATGAGAAATCCAGCTTGGAGGAAGTGGCATTCCCCCTTCTCGACCAGTAGTAGCCATGCTTTTCTCGTGCCCTGTCCATGCTCAGCCTGATTTTCTCGGCATCCATGTCGTTGAGGGTGATGGCCGTCTTGCCCAAGTGGGTCATCGGCACCTTGTCGCCGTTGAAGTCGGCATACAGGTCGACGTGAATCCTGTCCGACCGGCGGATTTCGTCTACGAACTCTCCCACGCTCACAAAGGGAAGGACGGTAAACGAGTCGGCGTTACCCCCGTTTTCCAAGCGCGATTGCCTGCATAGGCTGACCACGGCATCTCGATATGGGAGCGGTTCCTGCCCTCTGTTTGCCGCCGCCATGCGGATCTGATCGACAACCTGCCTGGGCATCCCGTGCGAGTCTGCAAGCAGGTACGGGTCGCTGTAGGCGAAGCTCTTGCCGAACGCGAACTCCTTGTATCCGGTGGCAGTGAACAGGGACTCAAATGCCAGGTTCGGCCAGTTGTCGGGGCCTTCGAATATCGCGTTCAGGCGCTTCGAGCAATCGATGAGGCCGAAGTTCATGTATGCCTCGTCCGGCGCGCGATCGCCCGCGTAGCTCCTCGCGATCCGTGTCATACGGCCCGCCAGCTCATCGACTGTCATCGCCTTTCGGTAAACCGGCCAGTCAGCGGGGGAGAGCCAGGTGCCGCTCACGATTTCCTCGAGCGTGTGAAAAGGCGAGAAACGGCCCTCGAATTTGATCTCCGGGGCGCTGGGGACAAGGGGCGTCTTGCCATCCCATTTGACCCCGGGGCCGTCCATAAGGCCGGCATCTACCGGATCGGCACAATGACGGTCTCTCAGCACCATGCCGTCCCTTTTCGCGGTATAGCTGAACAGGCCGTCCTCCTCGTTGAACCCGAGAGAAACCTCGCAGCCCTCAACTTCTCCGCTCCATACCCTCTCATACATTTCAATCTGCCCCTTCTATCGTTAATGCCCGAACTTGGGTCCGCGGCCGTTTGCCCTCGGGTCTTGTTGGCGACGCAGGCACCCCGCCGCCACTCCCATCCCATGGACAGCCGATTTCTTTGGAACGAACGCAAGGGAGCGAAGCTGCGTGCTCTTGAGCTCGCGGGCGCTAGCGTATGCGGCCAGGTTGAAGGTATTTTCCTGGCGCACCATCTCCCGCTCGATTGCAGCGGCAACGAGCGCCCTGTCCGAATACGGGTCGAACGCGGCGGCACAGGAGGCGAGCCTGGACAGAGCCGAGGGGCCATCTATAAAGGTCAGGGGGACCGAGTAGCGCTCCCTGCACCACCTGGCCGCGACGGCACGCGTAAGGCTCTCGCGCCACCCCTCGCCCTCTGAGGCGGTAAATGAGTTGAGGGATCGGAACCCGTTCTCGCGCATGATGTCGTTTAGATCCTCGGTCTCGATATAGCCGTCCTGGCCGGCGATGGGGTCATAGATGTCGTAGGCGTCCTGCAATACCTGCCAGGCCCCGTTACCGATGGGCCAAGCCATCGCGAAATCCGTCGTCGTCCCGTTCATCGCCTGGAACCCGAGACCATGTACTGTGAAGCTGCCGCACCACGTGAGTCCGTAGCGGGCGCAATCATCTGCACCGGGCCTCACCGACGGGCCGTCATCCATGTCCCTCAGCCAATTCGGAAGCATGCTCGGGTCAAGCTCCTCGGCCATATCTCTCCCTCCGTCTGTATTTCTGATGCTCCAATCATCGTTTCGGAGGCAGTCGGGCGGGTGGTTATGAACAAGTGTTCCAAGTGGGTGTCACCTCATGGCACCAAGTGGGAGAGCGCCGGCATTTGCGGGACTTTATGCTTGAAGCATCTATTTCAATGGAGGGGAACGCTATGGAAACATCCGATGTCTACACCCAGGTATTCCAGTCTCTCATGCCTCTTATTCAGATCGCCATCGTGCTTTGGGCGGCAGAGACAATCTTGACGATGCTTATAAAAGAGCATCGCAAGTCCAAGAAGAAGAAAGAACGGGAGAAACGCCGCCTTGAGTATCAGGACCGTCGTATGGCCAACGACGAGGAACATGCGAAGGTCACGCGCGCGATGCGTTATGACGTGCTGCGCAGGGATGGCTTCAGGTGTGTCAAGTGCGGACGTGGTCGCGAGGACGGCGTGAAGCTCCACGTCGACCATATCAAGCCCGTCTCACGCGGGGGAAAGTCCGTAATGGACAATCTGCAGACGCTTTGCGAGGACTGTAATTGCGGGAAGGGCAACAAATACGAGGAGTAGCGTATTTGTTAACAAAAATAGAGGGCGGGGCACATTACTGTATCAGCCCTCTATTTTTTTTATCAGTTCAGCCCTCTAAGTATCCTTCTCAGCGTGAATCACCGTAACGCGGCGAGTGCAGACTGCATCGAAATGCGAGCCGCTGAATACCTTTCGGTCGGGCTCCAGCTCGAAGCCGCCGTTCTCAAAGGGAGTGGCCATGCGCTCGAGGTCGGCATCGGTGATATCGTGCTTCGCCATAAAATCGTTAACGTTCATGCCAATCACCTATCCAAACCGGGTTTCCTAAGTGTCTTGCCGCCCGGTGAAATCATCCCGTGGAATTGATAGAAGCAATCATTCACTGAATCTAAGAAGCGACGAACACGATGGGCCTGCTGTTCAAGCCCTGTATTCAGAAATCTTAGTGTTCTTCATCTTTCTGCCCCTCAATCCATTTTTGGACAGCGAGGCAGGCGAGGGCATTTGCCACAGGTCCGTGCGGGTTGTTCTCCCATGCGTAGCCCATTTTTTCTGCGGCATCGGTCAACTCGATGTTCGCAAGACAGTTTCGGTCATGATTCTTTTCACTAAGCCATCGGCAATATTCGTGCATCGTATTCGTGACCCTGGTTCGAGAAACGGGCGCAGCGTCGTTGTACTCCAGGAACCTCATAACGCGCGGGGCATTGTAGACGATAACCTCGTCGGCGCCACAGACGATCTCCCTGATCTTTGCCTGGTCGTCGAAAAAGGAGGGAAGGTCTATCTGTTTGTCGGGTGCGACCCCATTGACCTCAGATGCCGCCTGCCACAGCTCCTTGCGACTTGGCCTGTATTTCCCCTCATGCGCCAAATTTCCCGCCCAGTCCACGATCGCGATGGCCGCGATTTCATCATCGACGGGGTTGGGCCCCGTGGTCCCGAGGTCAAGGCATATGACCTTCGGAGCGTGTACCTCGAAATGGCCTGCCATCATGCCGTCACGCCGACGCTGGATCCTGGGTGCAACTCCGAAAGAGCGAGCGATGAGCTCGATTTCATCTACCGTTCCGGTCACGCGAACATCTGCCATGAACCGCTCCTTTCGCACGCTGGCGAACTTTTCACCTGCGTCTCGACTCTAGCACAACGACGATTGGGGCATCTCGACGCAGCCGGTGCCTCAGCTGTCATTGACTCTAGGCGAACATATGTTGTACGGCTGCGTACATGTCGCCTACCTGCGGTTTTCCGTGTCACCATTTGTCACCCCTTGGCACCAAATGCCCCCTCACGGACGCATTTACGGGAGCAGAATCTATCTCAGGGGCGGGAGGTTCGCCCTATCGTGTCGACGGGGGCCAAAGACTCGAACCCCCAAACCGAAAGGAGCGCATCATGGATTCTGCAACCATGAACGCCATGGCCACGTATCTCGCGGCCAAGACCTACAATGTCCGCCGTGCAGCTGACGAGAAGCTCGGTGCCGTCATCTCCACCGAGATGATCATCCTCATCGGCCTGCTCGCCCTCGCCCTCGTGACCGTTCTCGCTGCCTACTCCGGCAAGCTCCAGGACGTCATCAAGATGGCCACCAACGTTGTGGGCGCTATCGGCACCAACAACTACAAGGTGCCGGCGTAAACGCGAATACGCCTTCCCCTTTGGCCCCGTCCCAGATTCAGCCTGGGGCGGGGCTTTCTATTTGAAAGGGAGGATGCTTGCCTTGGCATATCTTCCGGGCGAACGAATCTATTTTCAAAATCGAATTGTGAAATCTGCTCTCCTGGCGTCACCCTAAATCACCACCGGAAGCGTCCCCGCACGAGTCTATAATTGATTAAAACCCTCCAATGCCGGGAAAGGCCCGGCCTCAAGCCTTCTTGTAGAGGGGGAGGGTAACTGTGAACAGTTTCCAAATGAATAGCGTGAACCTGACCGAGGCCGGCAGCGGCACGGTCGAGCGCTGCCTGGACTCCAGGGGCCAGATGCACGTGCGCAACCAAGTGGGAAAGCTCCGTATCGACTCAGAGACCGGCGCCACCGAGATGGAAGTGTCCCGCGGGCTCAGCGATGCCGTCTACGTCGATGTGGCGACCGGCAGCATGATCCACGAGAACACGGTGGGCAGCATCCGCTTCCGCACCGACTCGACCGGTACCGTCATGGAACACCTGCTCTAGATGCCTATGGAATGTCGGGATAAAGAAAAAGCCCCATACGGGGCGGCCTGAAAAGGCAGTTTGTGGCTTTTAAGCCGTATTTCGACTTAGGTACTGCGTTTCGAGCAGCAACTCACAATCCATTTATATCACACAGGAGAACTCATGGCTAGGAAACTTAAAAATATCAACGGTCCCTGGTTTGCCGGAATCGACCTCGACGGCACGAGCGTCGGGTTCGTGGCCACAGACGAGTACGGAGAGGTCCTCTACCATAAGGGCCAGCCCGTGATGGGCACACGCTGCTTCAAGGAGGCGCTCCACGCCTCCGAGGCCCGTATGCCCCGCACCGCCAGGCGCAGGCTCCAGCGCGCCCGCGGCAGGGAGCGTGAGATGGAGCGCGTGTTCGCGCCGGTGATCGCTCCCACAGACCCGGATTTCTTCGTCAGGCGCAGGATGTCCTACAAACTCATGCGCGACGATATCGCGGCAGATCCCGCCGCTGCCGCCTGGCAGGGGCTTCTCGACGGCTATCCCACGCTCGCGCACCTCGACGTCGACCTCATGGAATCAGACGGCCCCCGAGACCCCAGGCTCGTCTTCTGGGCCATCGCCAACCACGTCGTGCGCCGCGGACACTTCCTCATGGAGGGCAACGACGTGACGTCCGCCAACTCAGACCCCTCCGCCCAGGTCGAGGTCCTCGTGCGCGAGCTCGACACCCTGGGAGAGGCCTGTGGCGAGGCTATCGAGCTCGACGGCGGCGCGCTTAACGGTATGGGCGGCTCCTGGACTGCCCGAGAGCTCCAGAGGGCCGTGTCCGGCGCCGTATCGGTTACAGGCGACGATATCGACGCCAAGATCGCCCGCGCGCAGGCAAAGGCGCTGGGCGACCTCGTCGCCGGCTACAAGGCGAATATGGACGCCTTCGCACTCGAGGGCGAGCAGATCGGAAAGATATCCGTATCCGACGCCGATGCGCTCGATGAGTTCCTCGCCAACTGCCCCGACAGACTCGCCCCGACCATCGAGGCCGCACGGGGCCTCTACTCCGCGTGGCGCCTACAGGGCCTTCTCTCGTTTGCACCCGGAAAGACCCTCTCGCACAACCAGGTGGCCCAGTACGAGGTGTACGGGCGCCAGCTGCGCACCCTGAAGGACCTCGCACTGAAATACATCGCCCATGCTGATTCCGAAGACGGTCCCGACGAGGACGGGCTTGCCCTCTACAGGGACTTCTTCGGCGGCCCGAAAAGGTCCGGCCGCAGGGGGTACGACAAGGTGCTCGTGAAGAAGCTAGACGGCGCCAAGAGGAATATGGGCTATACGGCCTACGACCTCAACGTGATTCCCTATGAGGAGTTCAAGAAGAGGGTTGAGAGGCTCTTCAAGGGAACGGATGCCGCAAAGGACCCGGCCTACATCGATATGATCGCCGCTCTCGGAGAGCACAGGTTCCTTCGCCGTATCCACACCACGGACAACAGTGCCATCCCGTACCAGCTCCATGCGGAGGTCGTGGGCCGCATCATCGACGCGCAGGGCAACTTCTATCCCTGGCTCAAGGACGCGGCCCCCCATATCCTGAAAGTGCTGACCTCGAGAATCCCCTACTACGTAGGACCCTTGGACTCCTCAGCCGCGCCCTTGGACGCCCACGGCAAGGCGAGGTTCGCGTGGTCGCGCCGTCTTCCCGGCCATGAGCGCGCCTTCGTCGCACCCTGGAACTACGAGGAGCATATCGACACCGATGCGGCCGCAGAGGCATTCATCCGGCGCATGACGGGCAAGTGCACCTACCTGGTCGATGAGGACGTGCTGCCGGCGAACTCCCTCATCTACGAGCGCTTCCGGTTCCTGAACGAGCTGGCGGGCATCCGCTACACCGAGGACGGCCAGGACTGGCTGCCGCTCGATGCGGCGATGAGGGCGGCCGTGGTCGAGGCCGCATCGGACGGCTCGGTCATGACCCTCAGCCGAATCGCGAACATCCTCTCGCGCGACTTCACGATGGCGCACCCGCACGTCAAGGGCGTATCCGATGCCAAAAGGATGACGTCGCGCCTGTCCGTCTCGGCCTGGATCGCAGGCCTTCTCGGCGTGAAGTCCTTGACGGCCGCCCAGAAGTCCATGGCAGAGGACATCATCCTGTGGAACACCGTGTTCGAGGAGCGCTCCATCCTGAAGCGCAAGGTCGCCAAGGAATACGGGGACATCCTTGACGAGGGCGCTATCGAGGCCTTTTGCGCGAAGCGCCTCAAGGGCTGGGGCCAGCTCTCCGAGCGCCTGCTCACCGGTGTGTGGGTAGACACCGCGCGCGGCGACATGTGCATCATGGACGTTCTCGAGCAGGGCGCGCCCTACGGCAGGTTCCGCGGCACGTCCATGAACCTGATGCAGGCCCTGAGCGACACCGAGCTCGGCTTCCGCACGAGGATTGACGAGGTCAACGCCACCGCGCTGGAAAAGGCCGGTGAGCTCGGCATCGACGCCCTGCCCGGGTCCCCCGCGCTTCGTCGCGGCGTCTCGCAGGCCATGAAGGTTATCGAGGATATGGCTTCGGTGGCTGGATGCGCCCCGGCAAAGGTCTACGTCGAGGTCACGAGGACCGCCTCGAAACAGCTGAAGGGCAAGCGGTCGCGGAGCCGCGCCCAGGAGATCGAGGCCGCGCTGAAGGCGCTCGACGAGGACGCGCGCCGCGACCTAGATGCCGCCAGGCTCCTGCGCGAGCTGGGGATGTTCGACGAGAAGGAGATCAACGAGCGCCTGTACCTCTATTTCCGACAGGCGGGAAAGAGCCTCTACTCCGGCAAGCCCATCGATATCGCGCGCATCGCGTCGGTCGACTACTGCGTCGACCGTATCCTGCCCAGGTCGGTGCGCAGGGACGAATCGCTCGACAACAAGGCATTGGTCCTGTACGCCGAGAGCCTTGATAAGAAGGACTCGATCCTCGTGCCCCAACACGTGCAGAGGAAGATGGCGCCTTTCTGGATGCACCTTCGCCGCGCGGGCCTCATGACCGAGCGCAAACTCAATACGCTCATGAGGACGCAGATCTCCGAGAGAATGCTGAAGTCGATCGTCGGGCGCCAGCTGACCGAGACGAGCCAGGAGTGCAAGCTCATCGCCGCGGTCCTCGAGGCAACCTACACGGGCGTCAAGGTCGTGCCGGTGAAGGCCGGGGTCGCCAGCTCGGTCAGGAGGCGCGCGGGAATCCCGAGAAGCCGAAAAGCAAATCGCTACTACCACGCCCACGATGCCCTCATCGCCCTCACGACCGGCAGGTTCATCGAGACGAGGGCCCCCATGTGGTCGAACAACAGGGCCTTCTACGAGCGCATTATGCGCGATATCGAGGCGCAGGAGCGCCGGGGCGGGGCGGACTCAGAGCTCGATTTCTTCTCCGGCGGGTTCTTCCGCAACCTCGTCGACTACGACACGGCAGAGGTGCTGTGGGATTCCGACTTCGAGCGAGAGAGGCTCGTCCGCGCCTGCTCCTGGAAGAACCTCCGCGTGACGTTTGCCCCCTACGAGGAAGGCGGCGCCTTCTGGAAGCAGACCGTATACTCCCCGCGCGACTCCAAGACGAAGCTCATCCCCGTGAAGGGCGACCGTGATGCTGCCCTGTTCGGCGGCTACTCAGCCCAGACGTTCGCCTATTTCATGATCTACGAGACCGAGGGCAAGAAGGGAAACCTGTTCAGGTTCGCCCCCGTGCCCACCTCCATCGCATCCAAGGCGACCGATTCGCTCACCGAGCTCTATGCGCGCTCGCTGTGCCGTGAATCCGGTGAGAGATTCGTCCGCGTCGTGCGCGACAGGATCCTTAAGGAAACAGTGTACGAGGCATATGGGGAGCGCTTCAGGGTCAAGGGGTTGAAGACCGCCGGCCCCGTGCGCCAGCTCGCCCTCGACGCAGCCGACACCCGACTGCTCAGGATCGTCGAGCGCATGGTCGACGGCGAGCAGCCGAGCCCCAGGCGCGATCTTGAATCCGATGCCAAGGTTCTCTGCCGGCTGTGGGCACGCCTTCTCGCGCTCGCTCCGGCAAACTTCCCCCGCGTCTCCAAGGTGCTCAAGCTGGGTGCCCTGAAGACGCCGGAGGAGGTGTTCGCCGATACGGAAGCGGACGATCTCGCTAAGACCGTCCGCGCGGTAGCGGAGTCCGAGGTCCAGGTCGTGGAGCTCCTCTCGGGAATCAGGGGCACCGCCGACGTGAGGCCCCTCGGCGGCAGCGCGTTCGCGGGTACGCTCTCGATGACCTTCGATAAGATCATCAACGACCCCAAGGCCGGTTTCGCTATCGTTGACATTTCGGCGGCGGGCCTCCACGAGAGGGTATCCACCCTTGGGTAAGACACTCTTATTGGAGAACGCCCGGAAACTGCGCTATGAGGCGGGATGGGTCGCCGTTCACCGTGACGGCGACCCTCGGCCCGTCCTTTTGCGCGCCGACGAGCTCGACTGCATCGTTGTCGACGGGAAGGCCGCGTTCATATCGACCTACCTGCTCGATGAGCTCGCGGCAAGGGGCTGCAGCGTCATTTTCACCGATAGCCGGCATATGCCGGCATCAATCCTGATGCCGCTAACGGCAGCGACGATCGATACGAACGGCAAAGTCCTCTCACAGATGTCCTGGGGCGCCTGGCCGCGCAAGATGCTGTGGAAGAGGATCATCGAGTGCAAGCTGGAAAACCAGGCCTCTGTCCTCGAAGGATCAGGCCACGACCTGGAGGCAGAGCTGCTTGCATCCTATGCGGGAGAGGTCCGCGCCGGCGACTCGACCGGGCGCGAGGCCGCGGGTGCGCGCCGCTATTTCAAAGCGCTTTTCGGCGACGGTTTCGTTCGGGTACCGCACGCGGATGCAACCAATAGCGCCCTCGACTACGGTTATTCCATCCTGCTCTCGCATACAGCGTGCAGGATCGCGGCGAAGGGCTACCTCAACCAGGTGGGAATCCACCACCACTCCAAGACGAACCCCTACAACCTTGCCTGCGACCTCGTGGAGCCGTTCAGGCCCCTGGTCGATCGGAAAGTCGAGCTGGAGCGCCCCCGCGATCTCTCGCCTTCTGTGAAAAGGCTGCTTGCGTCCACACTCGCGGACAGGATTCCCTATGGCCATGGGAGCTACCGGGTGTCGGACGCCATCGACCTATGGGTCGACGGATGCCTTCGTGTGATGGAGGGGGCTGGCGATGCAGATGAGATCTCGGCGCCAGGAACGCCTTGATGGGGAACGGGGGAGGATAAGGTTCATGAGGATAGTCGTAATGTATGACCTACCCGTGGCCGATGCCCAGGACCGTCATGAGTACTCGAGGTTCAGGCAGTTTCTTGTCGGGGATGGCTATACGAGGCTGCAGAATTCCGTCTACACCCGCCTGGCGGTCGATACCAAGAATGCCGAGGCTGCCATCTCTAGGCTCAAGGCCAGCCTTCCAGAAGCGGGGCTGGTGCAGGTGCTCAGGGTATCCGAGGCCTCCTTTTGCTCAATGCTCACGCTATGTGGAAGCCCGTCTGACGAGGGGCATTTTGTTACCGGAGAGGACTTTATCGTCTTATGATCGTCAAGCTCGAAACGGTAGGGGAGACAATCGATTTTCCGGACGGACTTGGAGTCATATCCTTCGATGAGTTCGACGAGCTATCTCGATGCGCCGAATCGCTTTTGGGAGAAGGGGAACCCGGAATCGCCCTATACCGAGGGGAACGAAAGCTCAAACCGAAGGATATCGTCCTTATCGACAGCCTGATCGAGCTCCCATTCGATGACCGGAGGTTAACCGGCGCCTATACGTCAAGGATGGCGTCTGAGATCGAGGCCTGTGAGCCTTTGGCAACCAAAGCGCATGAGATCAGGGCGTGTATCGAGATGTTGATCGCGGAATTGGGGTATTCCCTTCGAACGGATTTGATAGGGAACACGGAACGGGATATCAAATCGTTCGCCAAATGGCTTTCGCTGTCACCCCGCCGCGAGCCGGCCACTACCCTGCAAAGAAAATTCTTCTCCTTCATGGATTACGTTTGCGATACGAGGCTGAATCCGTCAATTGCTGTAATCGCCCTCATCGACAAGCTAAATCCGACCGAGGTCTTGGAATTAACTCGAAAGGCGCGCCATGAGGGCCTGGAAATGTTGTTTCTCGAATACCGGGAGGTAGACACTGCCAATCTCGAGATCCCAGTGTGGCATATAGATAGAGATCGGGTCCTCTTCTCCCGTAACGTCTAAACCGTTAAACTGGTGCGTGCACCTTGAAATCTCAAATAAGGCTTATTGCTTGATAGCACGGTTTTCCGATGATCCGCCAGCTGTCAGGTTTTTACAGAACTCACGCTATCATCCCTTTTCCGGGCGGAAACTGGATGGTTTCCAAAAATCGTCGGAACCCTTTCTAATCTATTAATTAACTATTCAGCTTCAGTAGCTGCTCTTTTGCGTCGCTTACCGGCCGATGTCAATTCTCCGGCTTCGTAGGTACCGCGCTTCGAGCAGCTACTTACCACGTACTAGAACCCACAGCAGAGGCGACCCGCTTCGTAGGTACCGCGCTTCGAGCAGCTACTTACCGCTCGACGAGCAGATCGCCGCGCTCGACCTGCTTCGTAGGTACCGCGCTTCGAGCAGCTACTTACCCTTGTCGGCGGTGTGCTCGCAGTACGCATAGCTTCGTAGGTACCGCGCTTCGAGCAGCTACTTACCCTCGCCCGTCAGCTTACTTGCGAACATGTCGCTTCGTAGGTACCGCGCTTCGAGCAGCTACTTACCCGAGCGCGCCATGACGCGCATCTACTACGGGCTTCGTAGGTACCGCGCTTCGAGCAGCTACTTACCAACGACTATTGCACACCAATCGTCCCGTCGGCTTCGTAGGTACCGCGCTTCGAGCAGCTACTTACCCTGTGTATCCTGCTTGTTCATCATACTCGGCTTCGTAGGTACCGCGCTTCGAGCAGCTACTTACCCATGGGCGCCAAATTGGATGTCACTATCGCGCTTCGTAGGTACCGCGCTTCGAGCAGCTACTTACCATTACGCGCCGTACCTGCGCTTTAACACGTGCTTCGTAGGTACCGCGCTTCGAGCAGCTACTTACCTTAAGAGACGACCGGTGGTCGCCTCGATTAGCTTCGTAGGTACCGCGCTTCGAGCAGCTACTTACCGCTGACATGCATAATCTCGCTTGCCTCGGTGCTTCGTAGGTACCGCGCTTCGAGCAGCTACTTACCGGGTATCCCCGGCACGCGACACGCTCCATATGCTTCGTAGGTACCGCGCTTCGAGCAGCTACTTACCGCGAGCTTGGGCTTGAAGAGCCCGACGATCGCTTCGTAGGTACCGCGCTTCGAGCAGCTACTTACCCCAAACGTCGGGCTGGTCAGGCTTTTACTTGCTTCGTAGGTACCGCGCTTCGAGCAGCTACTTACCTTTGTTGCACAAAAGGTACAGGTTTTTGTGCTTCGTAGGTACCGCGCTTCGAGCTGCTACTTACCAGGTTGGTTCTGCGTATGCCGCCAAGGAGCGCTTCGTAGGTACCGCGCTTCGAGCTGCTACTTACCCATGAGTTTATGGGGCGCGTGTCGTATTCTGCTTCGTAGGTACCGCGCTTCGAGCTGCTACTTACCTGTGACGTCAAGGCTGCGGACGTGGTGCGTGCTTCGTAGGTACCGCGCTTCGAGCAGCCACTTACCATGTCACTTTCCATTAAGGGCGATAAGCCTGCTTCGCAGGGACCGCGCTTCGAGCTGCTACTTACCGTCTTCAAGCGATTGGCGGCTGCAACATGTTGCTTCGTAGGTACCGTGCTTCGAGCAGCTACTTACCATCCGGCTGCGACGTTCCCACCGTAGGATGGCTTCGCAGGGACCGCGCTTCGACTAGTTACTTGCCACAGAGCCGCCATATGGCGCAATGATTTACGCTTCACAGGTATCGCGCTTCGAGCAGCTACCTACCTTCGCGCTTAATTCTGCCTACATAAGGCCTACTTCGCAGGGACTGCGCTTCGGGCAGCTACTTACTCTGGCCGGCAAAAAACCCAAGAGTCCATAAAACTTCGCAGGTACCGCGCTTCGGGCAGCTACTTACCCTACTTTGCATCATTCTCAGGATGGATATTGCTTCGTGGGTACCGCGCCTCGAGCAGCTACTTACCGCAAAACTTTGTTCGCATCCACGCACACAGGCTTCGCAAGTATGGCGTTTCGAGAGACTACTCACTAAGCATAAATATGGACTTTCCCACTCTTATGCTTCGCAGACACCGCACTTCGAGCAGATACTTATATCACAAGGCAGTCAAAGCCATGGGCGTACATGTTTTGCAGGTATCGTATTTCGGGCAATTGCTATTTCGGGCAATTGCTTTACAGACGCGGGAATTAGCCGACACGCCTAATGGCTTCGAAGGTTCTTCGATCGCTGCGATTCACAGCTTCGCCCTGGTTGATTGCCGTCTTTCGCGCAATCCGATACGGCTCTCGTGGCAACTTCTTCGCGACCACTTCGGTTTCGTAGGTCACCCATTGTTGCGACTCCAGGTCGAATGGATAGGCGTTTCAATCAAAATAGTGTCACCGCTTGGCACCAAATTAGCCTTATTTTGAGCAAACACGACTACAAAATTAAATATGAGTACCTATGCCTATATCGAGGAGGCTCCCGTGTCTTTTGGCGTCAGATTGGCGACCACATTAGCCGTCGGTTGCGGCTTTTGGTGCGCCTCCCATCTTTACCAACGCTGGCGCTACGCTGCACTGGAGCATGAAGACAAGACCATGCTCCAAGCACAGCCCGGGGATACCGATAGGGATAAATGGATAGACGCCGTGAAGAGGGAGGCCGTTAACTACGGCGTCAGCCCCTCAACACTAATTTCTCTGGGTAGCGCAGGAGATATCGATGCGGAGATGTCCCAGCTTGGAGACACCGGAACGTACGCACGCCGCCACAACCCACCGCTTGCCTCGGAAATCGTTTTTGTCTACCCCTATCTGCTTGCAGCCTGGACTGGATCGCTCATCTCGATTCCCTATGCCGTCTTCCTGGCAGCCTCCGTGGCACTTGGCCAGGAGGATATGAGATTCAGGCTCGCGCCGGTGCCCATGCTGTTCCTTTTTGCGGGCGCTGGCGCTGTGTCATCCCCCTGGGGACCATATGCGTGGGCGGTATTTACCATTCCCTGCGCTGCAGTATTCGCGCTGATCTCCTTTGCCATGAAGCGCATCGCCGGGATCTCCTGGCACGCCGGCGACTATCTCACGCTTGCCGTCGCCCTTATGGCGGCGCTATCCGCCGGGACCGTGTTCGAGTTTCTCGCTATCCACCTTGCATGCGCATGCGCCCTGGAACTCGCTATCAGATCCATCCCGGCCTGTGCTCGCCTCAAGAACAACGTCCCCTACAACGCCGTGCTGTCGGTGAGCCTGGTCGGGGCGACACTAATCGCAATCTTGAAAGGTTATCTGCTATGAGGTCTAAACGTACGGGGCTCAGGGCCGTCATGGTGACCCAGCTCGTCCTGCTCCTTCCCATCATGATCGCCATGCTCGCACTCGTCGTGGATTGCGCCAACCTGAGCAGGTGCAAGGCACTTGCGTCCTCTGCCGCGTCCGAGGGCGCCCGCTATGCCGCGGCAAATCCAGACCTGTCCGATTCCGAGGTCGAGGCATACGTGAGGGGCGCTATCGGGCTCGATGACAGCTGCACCGTGGATATCGTGCGCGAGGCGATTGCACCCAAGGAGGTGACGCTGAGGGTGGGGGATAAGTCCAGGGACTCCTCCATCGGGCGCAAGTCTGTGACGGTCAATGTCCAGATTCCCTGCCGCCGCGTCTTCACCCTGGCTGTCTTCGACGGGCTTGCGGGCATCGAGCCCGAGTCTTCCTCTGCCACCGCGATCTCATCGGAGGTGATGTGATGGTGCGCAACACCCGGGCGCTCAAGGCGCTCATCTCCACCGAGTTCATCTTCGTGTTCCCTATCGCGCTCACCGTCGTGCTCGCCATCATGGGGTTCGGCTTCACGGGCTACCAGCGAGCGAGAATCGACTATTCGCTGGCGCACCTCGCGGACCGGCTTCCCGCGGGGTGGGAATCCATGAACGCGGACACGCTCGTGACCGAGCTCGTGAGCACCTCTGCCGGCGTGGACCCCGACTACCTCACGGTGAAAAACGCCTCTGTGACACTCGATTCCGATGAGAACCTTGGACAGGGTAGCGCCGTGGCAAGCGACCTGGGCACCGAGAACCTCAGGACCGAGGACAGGACCGTGACGGTATCGGCCGAGATTATCTACGACTACCCAGCGCCCTACAACGTGTTCGGAAAGAGATCCGTGCGCAAGATCACACGCTCCTACATCAGCTATTCGGACTGGGAGGTCATCTAGATGAAGTGCCGCACACTCAGGGGGAGGGGAGCCCGCGCGCAGCTCACGACCTTCTTCGTCGTATTACTCATCCCCCTTTCCCTTCTCATCGCCCTCGCGGTCGATCTCGGCGGCGCACTCGCCTACAGGACATGGCAGGGCTCGCTTCTCGAGAGCACGCGCCAATCCTGTTTCGGCGAGGCCAACGCCGTCAAATATGCGGAGAACCCCGGCGAGGAGGCGCGCTCCGAGGTGCTCGAGATGCTGAAGGCAAACGGGTATACCGGAAAAGCCACGGTCTATTATGTCGAGGCACCGGAGGACCTGTGTGGAGCGGCAGACCGATATGCCGGCGTCTACGTGATTTTGGAGGGAACCTGGCCGTCGACATTCGCTAGGTTCGCGGGCATCGACGAACTCAAGGTTCGATCCGATGCGGTATGGGCGCTCCATCCCTATTCATCCACGACGGTATGGCGCCCCGCCGACACCGGGAACGGCTGGTGTGAGTACACAATCGACAAGGACGGAAACGTTTCGACGAAAACGGGCGTCTGCTCGATCGACGATGCCCCCGAAAGCCTCTCCAAGGCCGTGAGGGACATGCTGCCCGCCTCATCAGGCGGTACCGAAGGCGCAGATGAATCTGCGTCCGACGGCGCTGAATAGGCGCCCTCGCCGAACACCCTAGATTGTCACCCAATGTCACCAAATCGCCCCGCACGCACGTCCGCGCGGGGCGATTCTTTATGTGTCGGAATAGCACGACAGATCGGAGGACCCTTGGGTCTGATGTACGACCTGATGCGCCAGGGAAGATATGACCTCATGCCGGCGCTGCTGACGTCGCGCGAGGCGGCGGACGCGGTCGGAGTCACCCCTAGGACCATCGAGAGAATGTGCGCGTCGGGAAAGCTCGAGGGCGCACGGTTCGGCAACCGCTGGCGCGTCAACCGAGACTCGCTGCTCAGGTATTCGGGGCTCCTCGGTCCCGGGAAGGAAGTCAAACGATGAAGAAAAGGACCCCGGAGGAGATCAGGGCTGAGATCGCCCAGGTCGAGGCAGAGGAGCGCGCGGCCGTGGATGCCGGTCGCATGCGCAGTATCGATAGGCTCCGCGGGCGCAAGCAGGCGCTCGGCCATGAGCTTGAGCGCGCCATGGCGCAGGAGGCCGCCATGGGGGCGACCACGTCGACGCAAATGCCCGCCACGGCTCCCAAGACCGCCCAGAGCGGCCAGAGGACCACGGCAACGGCGGGAGCCGCGACCGCAGGCCGACAGCGCGGGCAGGTACCCGGTGGAGCCCGCAAGGACCGCAGGCTCGCAGCCGTCGCCGGCGTGGCCATCGCCGTCGCCGTCGTGACAGTAGGATTCTCCGGCTGGCGCTGGACCCAGGCACAGGGCGAGCTGACCCGCCTCGAGCAATCGACCGTCAAGGTCGTCACCGTCACGCGCGACGTCGCCCCCGGTGAGGTTATCGCGTCCGCGGACCTCACGGTCGCAAGCGTGCCCAAGGCGTTTGCGCCAAAGGACGCCGCTAAGAAGGTATCCGATGTCGCCGGGCGCCAGTCCGTCACACAGCAGACCTCGGGTACCGCCGTATCGCTTTCATCGGTCTCCGGCTCCAAGAAACCCGCCTCGATCACCACGGCCGTGACCGAGGGCCACGTCGCCTACACCGTCGCGCTCGACAGCTCGACCGGCCTCTCGCCACTGCTCGCCGTCGGCGACAAGGTCGACGTCCTCGCGAGCGTGAACGATGGCCAGGTCGTGACGACCGAGCGCATCGCCGACTCCATCCGTGTGTTGGCGCTCGACGGTAACCTCTCGGGCACCAAGTCTGACGGGTATTCCAATGTCACCATCGAGGTGACCGAGGACCAGGCCCTCGCACTTTCGAGCGCAAGCGGCATCAGGCTCGTCGCCCTTCCCGAGACGGGGGAGACGAACAATGCTGAATAGGGACCTACTCAAAATCGAACGCGACGCCGTACGCCAGGCAACCGGGGTCCTGACGGCGGCCAACGACGCGACCGAAAGCAACGAACAGAGGGATACGCGCGCGCACGAGCTCCTTGCCGATATTGTCGATTCCATCCCCGAAGGCTCTCGTCTGGATGACAACTCCTTCGAGGCGGTTATTCAGGCCGGCATCAACGACCTGTACTATCTTGGGCCCATCGAGGAGCTGCTTCCCGATACCTCGATCTCGGAAATCATGGTCAACGCCCCGGACGACGTCTGGGTCGAGCGAGCGGGCATGCTACAAAAGGTCCCGGTGACATTCGAGGACGACGAGCATGTGAAGTTCATCATCAACCGAATCGCGTCCGCCGACGGTCGGCGTTGCGACGAGGCGCAACCGCTGTGTGACTGCATCCTCAACCGTCCCGGTGCCATCTTCGACGGCTCGCGCGTGGCGGCGACGGCCAAGGGCATCGCCGTCGACCACAACATCCTCAATATCCGAAAGTTTCGACCCGACGCCGTGGAACCCGAGGACCTCATGGCGCTGGGCACCTTCGACCAGCGCATGCTGGAGTTCATGGAGGCCATCGTTCTCGGCCGCATGAACGTCGTCATCGCCGGCGGAACGGGTTCGGGCAAGACGACGCTGCTCAACGCCTGTTCCTCCTTCATCCCGGACAACCAGCGCATCGTCACGATCGAGGACGCGCCGGAGCTGCGCCTCCAAAAGCCCCATGTCGTGCGCAAGACCGCACGTCGACCCAACATCGAGGGCGAGGGCGAGATCACCATCCGGCAGCTCGTCATCCATGCGCTGCGCGAGCGCCCGGACCGCATCGTAGTCGGCGAGTGCCGTGGCGGCGAGGCGTTCGATATGATCCAGGCCATGATGACCGGTCACGAAGGTTCCCTCACGACCGTGCACTCCTCCAACGCGCGCGAGGCGACGACCCGCCTGCGCTCCATGATCCAGCAGACCGGAACCGAGATGCGAAGCGAGCAGATCATGGAACTCATCGCCTCGGCCATCGACTTCATCGTCTTCGTTAACCGCTTCGATATCGACGGCTCGCGCAAGATCACCGAGATCGCGGAGGTCCAGGGCATGCAGGGCGATGTCATCACTATTGGCACCATCATGCGCTTCGAGCAGACCGGCTTCTCCGAGGACGGCAAGGTTCTCGGCGAGTTCATGCCCACCGGCGAGCGCATCACCCCGGCGCATCGCGAAAAGCTCTTCGCGCGCGGCGTTTACGTCGACGACGATTTCTGGTTCCGTCGATGAGCGGGCAGATTTCCCCGGCAGCCCTCCTCCCCGCACTGCCGGCGGTATTGACGGGAATCGTTCTGTTCCTGACGGCCAGAAAGCTACGTGTCGAGCGCGAACGCGCCGAGACCGGCCCCATCCCCGAGAATCCCTCTGACGGGACCGGCTCAAATCGTCTCGTCGGCGCCCTTCGTCGCGTGTGCCAGGGCGCAGCGCCCCAGCTATCGGTCTCCGAGGCCGCGCAGATGTGGGCCGTCGTCGCGTTCGCCCCATCGGTGCTGATTCTCGCCACCGGCTCGGCGATGGGCGCCCTGGCGGCACTCCCGCTCGGTATCGCCGCCTTCCCGATCTGGGTGAGGCTGAAGCGCGGGGCGGAGCAGGGGCTTTTCGAGGAGCAGCTCGGCGAGGCGATGCCGCTCATCGCATCGAACCTGCGCACGGGCGCCTCCGTCGCGCAATCGGTGGCCCCTGTCGCCGAGCATATGGCAGAGCCGCTGAAATCGGAGTTCGCCATCCTCGAGCGCGACCTGCGAAACGGACGACCCATCGCCCAGGCACTCGATGATATGGCCAAGAGGACGGGGAGTTCGAACCTGAAGCTCTACTCCACGGCCGTCTCCGTATCCCAGCAGACCGGCGGCTCGCTCTCCGAGATCACCGAGCGCGTGGGCGAGGCCATCAGGGCGAAGGTCAAGGCAAAACGCTCGGCAGAGGCAAAGACGTCCTCGGCGCGATTCGAGGCCAAGCTCGTCGGCTTCGCGCCGGTCGTCATGCTGCTGCTCATGTCGCTGAGCTCGGAGATTCACCGCGAGTTCTTCATGACGCCCGCGGGGTGGGCGTGCCTTGCCGTCGGCGCCGCGCTCGATATCCTCGGCTTCTTGGTCCTCAAGCAAATCAGCAACATCAGATACGACTAGGGGTTCTCAGATGTTCGAAACGATAACGACTGGCTTCATATTCCTTCTTCTGGGAATCGCCGCGGGCCTCGGCGTGGATATCGCCCTCAAGCGCATATTCCAGCTGGAAGCGCCGGTAGAGGAGGAGGCGTCCGCGACGATTCCCGGAATCGCCGAGAAGCTGTCCAGCGTCGTGTCGAGGCTCGCGCCCATCTCCCGCTCGGTCATGGACTCCACGCGAGACTCCCTCGACCGCGCGGGACTCACTTTGCAGCCGGCGACCTTCTGGGCCTTCCGCGTCGCGAGCGCGGCGGGCTTCACCGCCGCCGGCCTCATCGCCTCGATCCTCATCGGGGGCTCCAAGGGGCTCGGCATCTTTGCCGCGATGGTCCTCATGGGCCTCGCCGTTCCGCAGCTGTGGCTCCTGAACGAACGCGCGAAATGGCGCGACGAGCTCGACAGGCAGCTCCCCGACGCACTGGACCTTCTCGCAATCTGCATGTCGGCGGGTTCGTCCATCGACTTCGCCCTCCATACGGTCGGCAGCAGGATGGATGGCGCCATCGCGCGCGGCTTCGAGCGCGTGGCCAACGAGGCCAGCTTCTCGTCGCGCACCGAGGCGCTCCTGCGTTTCGCGGAACGCGCGCGCGTGCCATCCCTCACCATCTTCGCGGCATCGTTCGCACAGTCCGAGCGCGCGGGCGGCTCACTTGTCGACATCATCCGCGACCAGGCCGAGACGGTCCGAGAGCAGCGGCGCCTGAAGGTCGAGTCCGAAATCGAGAAGCTGAGCTCAAAGATGCTCTTCCCGATCATCATCTTCATCCTGCCAGTGTTCCTGATCGTCGTTCTCGCGCCCGTGGTGGCGCAGATCGCCCAAACGTTCACCTCCCTCATGTAGGAGACGACCCATGAGCCATGAATACGATATCCCCTGTGTGGCCACGACAAGGACCGGCACCGAGGTTCCGCTCTCCCTGAAGATCGCCAAGACCTTCAGGGACAAGGCGATCGGGTATATGGGAACCAAGTACATCGACAAATCCACCGGCATGGTGTACGCGAGGGGAAGGTCGCTCCATACCCTGTTCATGCGCATCCCGATCGATGTCTGCTGGATAGGACGCTTCGAGGCCTCGGATCAATCCTGGCCGGTGGTTTCGCTCGACTCCTCGGTCGCCCCCTGGCGCATCCTTTTCGCACCACGGGGGGCAGTAGGCGGCATCGAGGTCGCCCCTGGAACATTCACCGAGTCCGACCGCCCACTCTCTATCAGGAGACTCGATTGAATCAGACTAAGGTAGCGAAGACCGTACACTGTGCCTCAACGGCGCTCGCCGTCCTGCTGTCAATGGCCATCATGGCCTTGATCCCCGCCATCAGATCGGCGGGGACGCTGGATACGGACGGATGGTTCCTTCTCGCCTCGGGGCGCGTAATCGTCGAATCCGGCATCCCGGTTACAAACCCCTTCACCGCAATCGCCGGCCAGGGTATCGTGCTCCAGCAGTGGCTCCATGACGCGTGGCTCTATCTGTGGTGGAAGGCCGCGGGCTACACGGGCGTCGCCGCGTCCGTGGCGGTACCCGCCGCGCTGGCCCTGTGGGCCTATACCGGCACCGTCTCCAGGCTGGCGCAAAACCCGCGTTACCCCTGGGCGCCACTGTTGATCAGCGCGGTCGGGTTTGCCCTCATGACCTCATATCTATCCGTCCGTCCATCCCTTTGGACGGCGGCGCTGCTATTCGTCACCATCTCTACGTGCCAAGAATGGCGACGGGGATCCAGTTCTCGTTGCCTTCTGGTACTCCCGGTCGTGTCGCTGCTGTCTGTAAATCTGCAGGCGGCGCTTTGGCCCTTGCCCGCCGCTGCCGCCGCGTGCTTCCTGCTTCCGGAAGAGGGCGAGATCTCGCTCGGCGAGACTGGCGAGACAGTTCGCTCATGGGCGCGGTCCAGGCTGCCGCTACTTGCGGCGATTGTAGGAATGGCTGCAGAATCGCTTATAAACCCTTACTTTATCGACGGTTCACTCTATGTGATCCGCTCACTCGGGGCCGCGTCTTACGGCGGGGTCATTCTCGAGCTGAAGCCGGTGTGGGCGATGCCGGCGGCAGCCCTGTTCTGGGGCGTTGCAATCCTTGCGGCAATCACATCGTGCGTCCTCGCACGTCGGTTCCCGCCAAGATGGCTCATCGCCTTTTGGCTGGCGGCCTCCATGGCCGGCGCGCTTGCCGTCAGGTGCCTCTGGATAACGTGGACAGTCTCGTTTCTGATTGTCGCCGCATCCGTCGGCCAGGGCGACGCAATCAACCCACGAGTACATCGTCTGCTGATTGCCGGGAGAGCCGTTATGGTCCTCGTCCTAGCGTTCTCCATCGTCAATAGCGGCCTTAACTCGCTTGACTCGGAAACCCGCTGGGTCGAGACCGGATGGAGGGGCATCGACTCGGATATGGCACAAATCGTCGAGGCCCTGGGCGACAGCCCGGGTCGCATATGGTCCGAGGACGCCACGGTGATGAACTACCTAGAGTGGGCGAGGGTTCCCGTGACCTACGACATGCGTCCCGAGATCTGGTCTGAGGCGATCTCCGGCGACGGCAGGGCAAACGACTACCGCGCATACGTTGACAGTCTGGAAGGGGGCTACGGGGTCCTTAAGGAGGATGGCTGGACGTGGGCGATCGTGCGGGATTCCAACGCAAAACGCTTTGGAAAAGCCTGCCCTGGCGCCGAAAAGGCGGCGAGCGGCAGGGGATACACGCTCTATCGGTTATGGCATGAGATGGATTGATGGGTGGTAACGCATGAATAGCGTCAACGTCAGCAGGAGGGCCGTTCTGGCCGCCATGGCCTCGCTAGCCCTTACAGGATGCGGAGGCTCAAAGAAAGCAAATGGATCGGACAATTCAAAGAAGAAGAATAAAGATTCCGAGAAGAGCGAGGACGAGGCGTTCTCCTTCGGAGGCATAGGGGACACGAGCGCCTCCGATGCCTCCAGGGGACTTACTGTCGATGGCGTCTACAAGAGGACGGCAACGGACTCGCGGGGCAAGGAGTATCGATTCCTGCTCGTCGGCATGACATTCGAGAACGACCTCGACCATGACGGACGGGCACCGGTGTCCTACGTCTCGTGCTACCAAAACGGCGTGAAGCTGTCCCATTGCACGAAATACAGCGACCCGAACGCCTCGAAGACACTCGAGCCCGGCTACTCGATTTCAGTCTGCACCGCGTTTCTGCTGGAAGACGAGGGCCAGCCCGTGAAGGTGAAGATCAAATCATCGAACTCGTCGGATTACGTCTACGAGAACACCTTCCCGATCTCCCACTTGGACTATACGGCCCTCTAGGAGTCCTCTCCGGCGCGCACGATAAAGTACTCATTTTCATCCCTGACGATGAAGCGATGGACGGGCCTGCCCTTCCACTCGATCTCAACGCTCCAGATACGGGCGAGGCTGCCCGTCTTGCGCCCGGGGCAGGGGACAGATGCGCCCGTGGAGCGGACCGGGAACCTACGACCGTCGGAAAGCTCGATCCACCTGAACTTCGGCTCCCTACCGGGCCTCTCCACGACGCTAACAGTAACGGGAGTCATTTTCGCTCCAAAAGAATCTCATGGCCATGGGGGACCAGAGAGTTGCCCGGCGGGTGCACCTGCGTACTCATGGCTATTCCGGTCTAAATACGGGCAGGGCGCGGGCAGGCGCCGGAGCAACCCTTTCCGCTGGCTCCGGCTCGCTCTTAAGCTCAGCCCTCCTCGGATTGCCATAGAAATCCCCTGCGACCCAGGGCATATCCAGGTCGAGATGCTCCTTGAACATCGGCGCGACATGTTGATCCCATATCTCGAGATCGGTATCGAAAAGCTCGCGCGCTTTCTTGAGAATCGAGTCACGGTACTGGGCGGGCACCCCTTCCGAGATGAAGCCGGCCTCATTCATTTTGCGTATGAAGTCGGGTGAGGAGCCGGCACCTAGGACAAGCTCGACTCTCTCCTGGGCGGCAACCACATTCCCGTCGGCGGGGCCAAGCAGTTCCTCTGCGTAAACAGGGCTGAACACTTCGAGCCTTTGCAGTCCTGCCAGGTGCTTGACTGTTTCACGTTCCTCATATGAGACTTCCGTGACCTTGCGATCTGGCATGATTTTAAAATTTTGGCCTTTGGTCTCCAGACCGTCTCTGTCCACATACCTGCCAGGCTGCTCAATATAGTATGTTTGCTTCCTTCGGTTTAACTTGCCATAGCAAAGGGCTTCAGCGGGCATATCAACCGCGACGTCGTAGGTTTTTAGAGCGCAGGCGAGGATGGGAAGTTCCAACTGCTCCAATTCGAACCCTCGGGGCAGGCCCTTGTCGTCCTTGGCGCGAGCCTCCCCTTTGCGAAGAGGAGTCGGATGGTCACGGTCATAATCCACGCTGATGACATAGCCGGCCGATGTGGAGCTGCCCAGGAACGGCAAAAGGGTTTCAAAAACCTTTGACTCGACCAGAGCCTCTTCCTTGAAGGAAACGAAATTCTCAAATCTGATTGTCCTCGGGAACGCATCGTCTCTCGTAACGGTCATCTTGCCAACCGAAGTCCTCAAGGGATATGGATCATAAATGCCCGCGGCATCGAATCTTGGCAGCAGCGGAACCAGTATGGTCTCTGATTTTTTCTTTCCCATAACCGTTTGACCCTTTCATTCAGGGGTTGCCATGAGATTAGAATCCCACTGTTGAAGTTCTCGCGCGGGGTCGTTTGGTGCCATCTGGTGACACCTCAGCCCGCATTTTCATGGCTTTTGGACGTCTGGCGTTCATGCTATGAGATGTGAGACAATAGAACACGCGTTCGTTAGTAATTGGCATGAGGAGTCGGCGTGGGGAAGAAGTCAATCAGACTTGTGACGGCACTGGTCGAGTGCCGGCCGGACGGAGAGTACAGCCCGTGGGGCATCAAATGGTACGACGGCAGGATCTTCCCCTTCGCAGAAGTCGGTTGGCACGAACCGCGGTCATGGGTAATGGGGGAGGGCCGCGTGTGCGAGAGCTGGCACGTGAAGATGGGTGACGGAACCCTGCGCGATATCTGCCACCACGGCAACAGCTGGTACGTGGTTCATGATCCGGAAAATGACAGACCGGATGACGGATGGTCTCCGTAGCCGACCTATCGTATCGGCCACTACCGGACTGTGTCATAACGCAACTACATAACGATGTATGAACGCTGATTCATAACTGTGTAATAGCGTTGTTATGTGATAACGCAACTATTCAATATTGAAGGGGGAGAGGCGCCACACCTCCCCCTTGTTATTTTCAATGCAAGTGAAAACGTGTTTATTAAAGGTGCGGGCATTTGCAATGCGCACGTTGGAACTATCCCAGAAACGACTGGTAAAATAGCGTATCGCATCGTTTTACGCAGAGGGGAGCAACTATGGCCATGAAAGCCATTGCCATCAGGTTCGAGGAGGAAGAGAAGGACTGGATCCAGTCCTATGCGAGCGTCCTCGGCATTTCCTTTTCCGAATTCGTGAGGAGCGCCGCCCTCGAGAAGGTCGAGGAGGCGGCCGACATCGAGGCATACAACGAGGCGCTGATGGAGGACGATAATACCCACTACTCGATGATAGATGTCATGCATATGGCAATGGAGGCCGAGTGAGCTTCAATGTCGAATGGTCCAAAACGGCGACCAAACAACTTCTCAAAATCCCGAAAAAACAGCGGCTCATCATCCTGTCCTGGGTCCAAGACTATCTAGACGAGTTTGAACACTACTGCCTCTGGCCTTGCGCAAAAAGTCTTAAGGGCGCAGAGCGCGGCTGGCGCTCGCGTGTTGGCGTCTACCGCATTCTGGGAAGGTTCGAGGGTAAGAGGGCCATCATCGAGATCGTGAGAGTCGGCCACCAGGGCGTTTACAAAAACATGCCGCGGATATAGTCTTCTCAGAGTCAAGCCAACCGTTCGCAGCGGCATCCGCCCGCCGCTAGTTACCGCAGGAGACGCTTTTGTCGAACCCCGCTGAATACTGGCAACAACCGAACTGCGTAATAGCGTAATTACGGCATAGTGTAACAATGTAGTAGAGTAATTGTGTAATGCCGTAGCTTCTCAAAATGCAAGTATGCATTAACGTAATTTCGCAGTTATCGACTACATGCCCTGGGAGGCCTTTGTCGTTACAGTCCACATTGTATGAACGATGGATGAAACCGCCTGAGAACCCGAGCATGCGGTGGTTTTATCTGCCTAATGAGGGTAAGATGACAGTTGAAGACGACGCATCCCGTGTAAGTATCCAGAGCGCGGGTGGCCTAGTTTTCTGCTTTAGTTAAATGCCCGGGCTCCACCCCGGGCATTCTTATTTGCGCTTGTTGCGGCGCAAATGCCGTCCACCGTCCGCACCGCGCGTACGCCTACGGACCTTAACTCGGACATCATACGAATCGAAAAACGCAATGACGAACGTGCCGACCGTCGCAAGGGCGGCCAGCGCATCAAGGATCTTTAGCATAGGGAAGCCTCCAATCGAATTGTCGGCCGCCCGCGCACGGAATACGTCATCTCCCCAATTCTAGCTGAACCAGCGACTGTAGAAATTAATCGCCAGATAGCCACAGTCTCAAAACGTATGAACGATGAATGGACTTCAATAGCAAACGCGATTTGATTTTTGAAATATGGACGAATTCCTCGTCAGGAGGGTAAAATGATGCCGACGGCAGCCCAAGTTGTGGTGAGCTGGGCAGAGCCGTTGCTTGGTAGAGTTAGGTCATCGTCTTAGCGACGGTGGCCTTTCTTTTTGGGCTTCGAGCCCTGCCTGAGTGCCTTGGAAAGGCCGACAAGGGCCGTGAGGAGCGAGACCGTAGCGGTCAGGAGCTTCACGAGCTCGGTGAAATCGGTCATGGGCATCACCTCCCATCGGATGGAGGGCTCTGCCCGGCACGAGGGCTGCCGACAGCGAAGACGATTCTAGCAGAGCGATTGATCCTCCCCGGTTCTCTATGTTTCTTACAAGATTGGCGATTCAAGATGGGCTGCAGACGCGACGCCCTGGCGCGTTGCCATTTCTCAAGCTGATACAATCTCTACAGCATCGATGACGCGCTCCATCACGTCGCCCAAGTCGTCGGTCAACGTGAACCGCTCGACCACGGTCACGTCGCGTTTGCGGCCCGTCTCCGTCTTCACCGTCTTGGTCCTGTTGGTGATCTGGATGGCGATGCCGTTGGGATGGCCGCTCCCCCCTCGTGCCACGGGATCTCCTCGCCGCGGGGCTGCAGGAACCCCTCGGGGAAGATGGTCCGCCAAAAATCGTACGGGCTGACCCATTCCCAGGACGGATGGTCGGATAGAAGGATGTCGTTCTCCTCGATGTAGGCATGGCGCTGGGCTGCCCACCAGGCATCGTCGTGCTCTGGTTTCTTCCCGCGATCGGCCGCTGAACACCACCCCACATACCAGCCGCCCCCGAGGGCTAAGGCCCTGCCTTTACACGACGTATATTGTCAATATAGGTATTGTTGGACACCCCTGCGGCAAGCGAAGTGCTAGAATGTAGGACATGTAATACAAGTGATTGAGAGGTGCGTCATGGCAACTGCTACCGCGGCATTGAGGCTGCCTGAGGACTTAGCAATCAGGTACGAGCGTTTGGCGAAATCAACGGGACGCACGAAGACTTTCTACATGACAGAAGCGCTCGCTGCCGAGATTGACAGGCTTGAGTACGAGTACGGCTTAATGAAGAAGGCCGAGGATTATAGGGCCGGCAGGCTTGAGACCGTGACGCTCGACGAGCTGGAGGAAAGCCTTGGCCTGGCGGATTGAAGTCGATAAGGATGTCCAGCGATCAATGAGAAAGCTGGACAAGCAGATCGCCAAAAGAATTGTGGCAAAGCTCCATGAGATTTCACAGCTCGAAGACCCGAGGAGCATGGAAAAGGGCTTGACTGAAAATAAGTCTGGTCTATGGCGCTACAGGGTCGGAGACCATCGGATAGTTGTCGATATCGAGGACGATGTTCTCGTCATCCTCGTTGTCGATGTAGACCACCGAAGCAGGGTTTACAGGACTCGCAGGTAGGCTGGACGACACCGTCAGCGCAACGGGCCCTAGCGCGTTGCCATCTATCAAGCTGTTACAATTAGTTTCACTTGCTGGTTGAGGCGGCAACCGCCCTAGCGCGTTGGCATCTATCAAGCTGTTACAATGAACCGGGAAGTGCGTTCAAATCAAAACCTGCCCTAGCGCGTTGCCATCTATCAAGCTGTTACAATCAGCAGGACGATGAGGGAGCGCACCCGAAAGCCCTAGCGCGTTGCCATCTATCAAGCTGTTACAATAACTGCGCGGCATCAACAAGGGTAAACCAGGCCCTAGCGCGTTGCCATCTATCAAGCTGTTACAATCAGAGCATCAAGGAAGACAAGGAGGCCTACGCCCTAGCGCGTTGCCATCTATCAAGTTGTTACAATCGCAGACCACGCCGCCCCGTAGTCACCGATGCCCTAGCGCGTTGCCATCTATCAAGCTGTTACAATAGATATCGCCGATATACTTTTTTCCAACGGGCCCTAGCGCGTTGCCATCTATCAAGCTGTTACAATATCCACCCATGAAAAAAGCCCCCTAGCTGGGGGCTTTCTGTTTTCAAATTGTAGAAAAGGTCGAAAATCAATCAATTTATTGTCGCTCCGGTGCGCTTTTCTGAAAAAGGAAGAAGAAGGAGATCACCCGCAGAGCGCGAAGAGCGCCCTGCGGGATATACTCCGCGAGTGACCCGTCTTTGACGGGCCCTCTTGCCCAAACGTTACTCGTTGCCACCTATCAAGCTGTTACAGATACACAGGGTAACGTTGATGGTGCCTATCATAACCGATAGACTAGGTGGGAGAACGGACGGCCCTCCTGTCATAGTTTCAACAGATAGGACCGCTTATGAAGCAAACGGTCACGATACGGAACCCTAGGCACTTAAGCCTAAGGGACAACAGACTGATTATCCGTGAGAAGGATCCCGTATCGCACGGCGATACCATGTTGGCCCAGATCCCACTATCCGATATCTGGGTGGTGATTATCGACAGCCCGCAGATAACTATGACATCGGCACTGATTTCCGAGATGAATGACGCAGGGATAGTCGTGATGTACTGCGGGAGGGACCATATGCCAAACGGCCTGTGCCTGCCCCTCGGCGCCCACTCGCGCCATGCGGAAATTGTCGAACATCAGCTTGCCATTCCGAAACCGTTGCGCAACCAGCTGTGGAAAAGAATCGTCGTCTCAAAAATCCTGAACCAGGCCAGGGCCCTCGAACTGAGCGGAGGCAATGCTACGGTCGTTGCAAGGATCAGGGGCTATGCCGCAGGGGTACACAGCGACGACAGGACACGCCGCGAGGCGCCTGCAGCAGCCGACTATTTCGCCGCGATGCTCCCATATGGGACGAGAAGGGAGGGGCCGATGGCCGCCCCACTCGATTACGGATACGCCGTCATAAGGGCAGGGATCGCCCAGTGCGCGGTATCGCACGGATGGCTCGTCTCGCGCGGTATCCACCATCACAGTGCCGACAACGCCTTCAACTTGGTCGATGACATGATAGAACCCTTCCGCGCGGCAGTTGACCTCCTGGTGGTCACAGAGAATATCCTTGACCCGCTGACCCCGGCCGACAAGGCGAAATTGACGGCGGTGACCTCGGTGATCATGCACATTGACGGGAAGGAGTGCCCAATCCAGGTGGCAGTGGACGTCTTCTGCGAGTCACTGCATCGCGCTATAGAGCTAAGAGATGCCGACATGCTGCTGACACCCGAGCTCATCGGGCTCGAGATGGAATCTGAAGACAGAATGAGGGCAAGGGGAAGGATATGAGGATCATGCGCTTGCTCGTTATGTTCGACCTGCCGACGAAGACAAAGCGAGACAAGGATCGCTATATCAAGTTCAAGAGGTTTCTCGAGGACGACGGCTACATGCGCGAGCAAAACAGCATCTACACGAGGTGCCTACTGTCGAGGTCTTCTGCGGCGGCACACAGGGATCGCCTGCGCGACCATATCCCGCCCGCAGGCAGCGTCGTGGCAATAGAGTTAACGGAGAAACAATACGTCGACCGCGAAATCTTGGTCGAGACACGCCCGCAAAATCAAACCGGGCCGAATTGCTCTGGTCAGCTCTTCCTGGAGTTCTAGCCGATAGAAATAGGGGAGGTCGTGACCTCCCCTCGCTATGGCTAATCCATCTGCGCGATCGCCCGATTTGAAAGGAATGAGAGCCAGCAGAGCCCAAGGCAGTCCTCCTGCATGACCCTAATATCATCACCCCACTTCGAAGGAGGCGGGAATGCCTCGGAGGAAAGGGGTCCGGTTGTCTGGAGCTGTTTCCCACCGCGCTGCGAATACAACCTAATAGCATTGACGGAGATATCGAAGCAATAGAATCTTGCTGCTTTCCCGTCGCATACGAGCACATCGCCACGTCGGATTCTCATCCGCTGCGCGTCCTCGGGAACCTTGATAGAATCCCACAGGTCGATCGCCCTCTCCTTCGAAAACGCCCTTATGGTTCGAATCTCATCCTCGCGGTGCGGGATATCGATACAGTAGACCGGGTCAAATGACCACTTGCCGCGCTTGCCGACCGAGGCATCGAACACGGCATCCAAGGCACACATAGACCCATAGGCCCGGCAGCCGCCCTGTCCGTCCTTCCACATCGTGGTGGCCTTGTTGACCTTCCTATCGACGATCCTGCCGTCCTTGTCCCTCTTTACGGTGAGATAGAGATCCTTGCCGGCATCGTCGCGTCCAAGATAGGGGTAGACCGTATCCTTGAGCACGCTGCCCGTGACGGTATTCGGAAGCGTGAGCGTCGGCACGATGCACGGGATCCAGGCGTTCACCTGCTCCTTGAACTCCGGATAGGGCAGCGAGTCGCGAAAGAGCCGCTGACGCACGTCGGCGCGAGCATGACCTTCGTTGACCAGCGCCACGTTCTTCACGATACCAGGGGTGCAACAGGCGATTACCGCCGCATCGACGGCATGGTGCCGATCGTCGTCGCGGTTCTTCTTGCCGTCCGGCCCGGTGATGCTGATGTCCCAGACGCTGCGCATGAGGGCGGTCGCGCCGCCGGCGACGCAGAACACATGCTCGTGCCCGTCCCTCGCAAATGGCAGGCACTCCCTCAGCCACTTGGCGAGCGCTACGGACATGTATCGCGTGTCGTTGAGGTTGCGGTCAATAAAGCCGCCGGCTCGCTCGGCAAGGTTCTCGCAGGTTAGGTTGGCGAGTTTCTTTCGGGCGTACCGCCTGGGCTCGCACATCTTCGCCCAGCGCTCCATCCGGCCGCAAAACTCGTCCCAATCAGGCGCCGTGGCCTCTCCCGAGGTCATCCATTCGTAGGGAGAGCGGTTCGACTTGTCCCTATTCGATTTGGTAAGGCATAGGACCTTGTTGGCTTGTGAGTTGTCACAGGTGCGCGATATTGGCAGGATATGGTCGATTTCGACATATCCGCGCTCCTCGAGCATACGCCCGAAGTCGATGCCAGTACCCGTATACGGATCTTTGCCGCCCTGCTCGCGATAGAGCTTGACCATGTCAAGGTCTCGCCCGCGCACGTGGTCGTCGTCGTGAAGCCCCAGAAACTCGACAATATCCCTCTTGGCCTGCTCGTTGAGCTCATGCCTCGCCCTGTTGCTCTCCGCAACAATCTCGCGCTCGTGCTTGGAACGCTTGAGGTCACGGGCGACCTCGACACGGATAACGTCCGGCAATCCATAATGTCTGATGACTGAGTTGACCATGCGCCGCACCTGCGCCGTCGCACGGAGCACGACGGGGTTCTTACACGTCGGGTCGTAACCGGAGAAGGCGCAGAGCAGCCCGTCCGCCGCCTCCCCGCGCTCCTCAGCGAGCATGGCGCGCGCCTGCGCGAGGCCGGAATCCTCCTCGGCCTGCCTGAGCGATGTGACGCAGGGGTCTTCGAGTGTGCCTCGGAGCATCTGGAGGGCCTCCAGGCTCGCGCTCGCATAGCCCGAGAACAGGCGCGCCGAATAGGGCAGGTCGATGATGGCCTCGACCTCATCATCGGTGAGGGCCAGCGGGGCGAGCCGTCCGGCGAGCGATGCCGCCGACGATGCGTAGGTGAGCGCCGAGCAAACTGCGTCGGCGTCCTCAATATGGTCATGCAGCCGCTCGAGCAGGTCGCGGTGGTCCTCATACAGCCCAGAGCACAGTACGGCCCAGGCCGGCAGGGCGATGCAGTCGCGCTTCTCCTCCTCGAGGGGACGCCCCTTGAACGAATCGCCATCGGAAAGCCCCAGCCTGCGGCGCAGCCCCGACCATTTCAGCGGCTTCACCGACTTCTTCACGGCGAAGAGCTCCCTCACGATCTCGATACGGGTGTTCCCGGGGATAGTGGACGAAGTGCCGTCTTCATGCAGGATAACCGTGTTGGCGAGCGTCTGGTGGGCGCGCACCATCTCGAACGAGGTTGTGGAGGTGGCCCCGCGCCTGTACGGCGCACCGCGGTAGGTGCAGAAGCCAACCTTGAGATAGGTCGACATGTCGCGCTTGCTCGTGTCGGTGAGCCATGTCAGCTCGGCGATATAGCGTTCCTCGAGCGCTTCGGTGGCGATCTCGCTGCCCATCTCGCGCTGCCGTAAGAAGATCGTGCGCACTTCATCGACCGTCATGCCGATATCGGAGGTAAAGCTGTAGTCACCGGCCCTGTTGCGCGAGCGCGGCTGCCCGGCGAGGTATTGCCCGAAGGTCTCGCAGCCGCCGCAGGCGAGCGCTGCATGGTTCGCGGCGAGCGCCTTCTTGACCTTGCCGGCATCGTCATCCTTATCCGACTTGCCGTGGTCGATATAACCGCGATGGCTCGCGAACGAGTACAGCACACGGGCGAGTTCGCGGGAGTTCAGCAGATGTCCGAGAGCCTTGGACCTCAGCTTGACGACCGTGCGCTCGTCGCGGCGCGCGGCGAACCACTCGCCGTCAGCATCGGCGGGAATGAGATCGGAATCGGCTAAAACGGCCCTGATGGCCTTCTTGCGCCGCCCCTCACGCATGATGTTCCTGCGGACCGAGCGGGCCCCTCGCCTCACAGACGCCAGGCTCTCGGGTGCCGCGGTCGCCTTCTTCTTGTCGACGACGGGCGACTTGAAGAGATGGCTTGCCATCAACACGATCTCATGGTTTCGGACATCGACGAGACACAGCCCCGTGCTGGCCACTCCGATATCGATACCCGCCCAAATCACCCTGTCCTTCGACCTGAACTCCTCTAGCGTCATGAGCGCCGTGGCGAAGGTTCCTGGGTCAAACCCGAGCTCCCCGATATCCGCTCCTTGGGCTTTATCCATACCGGTTTCCAATCTATCCGCGCAAGATCTTTTTCCTCTCGCGCATATCCAAAGTATTTATCCTGAATACCCAAAGCATGCGCCCGTAGAAACGGACGGCACTTCATCGGCGGCCCAAGATATGAAATCCCTTGGGTACGAAAGTGCAGTCCGCACGGTGAGCCCGCAAGATCCCTGACCTAATCGTAGTTGACCGTGGGGACATCCCACCGCGGCGTCGCTCGCCTTGAAAGTGTTGCCTTTCTTCCAGGGGCTGTCATGAGATTAGAATCCCTCAGCAGACGCTCTCGCGCAGGATCATCTGGTGCCAGCTGGTGACATATCAATCCATAGAAACAGCCGAGCCGCCTGATTAACGTAGCCTCTCAATAGCGCAATTACTTAATGAGATTGCTACGCGACAACGTAACTTCCCGATAACGTAACTACGGCATAACGTGACTACGTGATAACGAAATTGCGCAATAACGTAACTATGTAATATCCGACTACATGATTTAACGAACTGATGAATAGCGAAAAGCCCCTGGTCAGAACAGGGGCTCTTCAACTGGCGACCAGTTTAATGCCGCGTCGAACGCTCTCTCATCTCGAGGGATTTCGTAAGGCTTTTCGTGCCGGCGGTGCCATGGACCAAAAGGCCATCGAGTCCCGATCTCAGTGCCGCGACATCTGCCGGCGAAGCCGCGTCACGCAGGATCTTCGAGTCGAGCATCGATCTCATGAAGCGTTCCGGGGTCTTTTCCGAGATGATCGCCTCGACCTCCTTGGAGATTCGGTTCGGATCGCGGTCAATGGGAACCGTCGGCATCTCCTTGGATGAGACGGGGTGCGCCCCGTTGTTCCTGAGCCAATACCTGAACTCGATATCGACATCCTCGGGAACCTCGACCTTGATCTCGTTAGTTTTCCCATCGATCACGAGGGCGCCGTAAAGCGAGTCGCGCTCGGCGTTTTCGACCAGCCCCTCCAGTTCGAGAATGCCCATTAGAATCGGGAGCTCCATCAGCTTTTCGTGCCCGGCACTGTAACTCCCGATTCCCTTGGCCTCATCGTAACTGCCGGTAAATTCGACGGTATACCCGTTGGACGTAAGCTCCGGCCATCCGAGCGCAAGCGAGGCCTCTACCTCATGCGAGACATGGGCCACGGGAGAGATGCCGCCATATGAGAAGGGCTGAACGAAAACGCCGTCGCGGCCTTTCGGGTCCCTAGTGAGTTTGAAACAGACGTCATGGGGCCTCCTTGGATAGTCGCTGTACCGGGGCGTGTACTGCACGCTAAATAAGGCGACGTAAGGTTTCCCGCTGTCATCCACAAGGTACATATCAGCTCCTCCTAATATTCATTCGCTTGACCGCAGCGTTTTCGTCTAGCTCGATGCCGCGGGCGGTCTTCTGAGCGCGTTCCGCATCGAAGGCCCTGACAAGCGCAGGCGCATACTCTTCCGCTAGCGATGCGGCCTGTAGCTTAAACATACGGGAGATGACCCCGGCATCCTGCTTCGCTTGCTTGCCTGCGAGCGCGATGGCGGCCTCGCAGATCTCATTGGTCGTCGGCTCCCTTCCACCGAACTCCGCGAGCTCATTTTTCACGTTATCCAGGGATCCGCCGTCATTTCTGGCATAGGCGGCGATATAGGCCTGTTTGAGCGCCTCGACCAGCCTTTCGTCAGCCGCAATCCCGGTCTCGGTGCCACCGCCATCTCGATAGTAGGCCGTCGTGGCCCCTCAATCGATTCGGCGAGACTTTTCCCTACGTTCATCCCGTCTCCGTTCTCATTCAACCTCAATGGGCTCCATAGCATCCAAACGGCTAGCGCCTTTGGAGGCCGACTGTGACTGTCGTTTAAAATCCATGACCGCTCGTGTGGGGATGTGCGCCCCCATCGTGTCCCCCAACACTGACGGGAGACTCCGCAATGGCAGGGCCGTCCTCGTCCTGGTCACCATCTACGCCTGACTCGTGATGGCCTTTTTCAAGCTCCTTCTGCTCCAGCTCGGCAAGCTCGCCCTGCAGCTTATCGAGATTCTCCTCACCGTCCCAGGGCTCGACAACGATTCTCCTGGCATCCTCAAGCTGCTTGTCGGAGCGCTCCATAAGGGCCCTTGCCTGGTCTAGACCGCCCGCCTCTTTCTCGATAATGCCGTCCATCTGCTGCAGCACCGTATGTGAACCGGAAGTGGCCGACGGCAGCATATGATTCGACCAGTGCGCGTCGGCCGCACCCTTGACCCTAAGGCCGATGAAAGGGTCGTAACGGAAGGTGCCGTCTCGCTCGAGCAGCGTCTGCTCCTTCTTCACGACAATCTCAAGACCGCGAAACTCTCCGATTGCCCTGACGGGGCCGATGGGACAATCTCCGGCGGCCGCTTGAATCATGCCGATTGCGCCAGCTCGATCTAGCGCCGACACGCCTCCGACCGAGACCCTTACGATATCTGCGCCCTTGTCGAGCTCCCTTTGCCTGTTCGCGCGCTCGAGGACATCGTGGTCACGTTCGAGCAACTCGAATCGCCGGCGGTTGCAAGCGGCTGAAGGCTCATAACGAGATTCGATCTGGTGGCGCATGTTTGCCACCATCTCGTCATGAGACTGCTTGAGCATGGACTGTGCCATAATCTCGCTTCTCAGCTCCTGGATCCTCTTGATATCGGGGTTACCCGACGCCACGGCGGCAAGGTCTGAGTAGGAGATTCTCGTCTCATCGATGTCATCCATGCTGCGCACAGAAGGCTTATTCGAGAAGACCTGACCGATGAAGCGCTGTTTGTGCTCGACGGTGGAGTAGAGGAAGGAGTCGAACGTTCCCTGGGCGACGTACTTGAAGTCCCTGACGCTCTCGAAAAGGTTTCCCTGGCGCCTGATTCGACCAAGGCGCTGCTCGAAATCGGAAGGCCTCCATGGGCAATCAAGGTTATGGATGGCCGCGAGTCTCGTCTGGACGTTTGTGCCCGTGCCCAGCTTCTCAGTCGAACCCATGAGGACGCGCACCTCGCCCGAACGAACCTTCTCGAAGAGTGTTTCCTTCTTCTCCGGATCGTTGCCGGCATCGCTGACGCAAGCAACCTGCTCTGAGGGGATTCCCGCCTCGATGAGGCGTCTCCTCATATCGTCTTGGATATTCCATTTTCCCGAGGCCGGGGTCGAACGGTCGCAAAAGACGAGCTGCGCGCCGCGCATGTCGGCCGTCTCCTCCCAGATTTTAAATACCTCGCGTGCGCATACCTCACATTTGCCGCCCTCCATCGGCTCAAACTCGGGGTGCATCAGTTTCGGGTCGAGCGCGACCTTCATGCCGTCGCCCGTGATCGCAAGCAGGTTATCGTTGCCCTCTGCATTTCCGGCACGGACGCGTTCGCCGCGGATTCCGAGCTTTTTGACTTCCTCGAGCTGCTCAGGCGTGGCGGGCACGGTGATATGGATCTCCTCGCAATCGGGGACCTTGAGGTTCACGGTCTCCTGCGTGACGATGTCCGTAAAGGTCCGGTAGGCGCTCATGAGCTCGGGGAGGTTATGGAACTTCGTGAAGCGCTGTTTCAGCTGGAAGCCGTTGCCCTCAGGCTTGATCTCCATCGAGTCCTCTATCGTGCCGAACGTGAACGCCCAGGACGGGAACGATGACAGGCCCTGCCTCTCGAGGAGCTCGGGGGCGAGATAGCGCTGCATGTTGTACAGCTCGCCCATCGTATTGGTGACAGGCGTGCCCGTGGCGAACACGATGTTGCGTCCATGGCCGATCTCACGAAGGTAGGTGCACTTTTCAAGCAGGCTCTCGCTGCGGTTGGACTTCGAGGAAGTCATTCCCGCAATAGCGAGGCCATACGTAGGGAGATTCTTATAGTTGTGCGCCTCGTCCACAAACAGATAGTCGAAGCCGATCTCCTCGAACGAAAGCCCTTCGGTCTTCGGAGAAGAATGGAGCTTCGAGAGCTTCTCATTGATTTTCTTGACTTCTTCCTCGAGCTTTTTAACCGAGAAGGTTCCACCGTTTTCTTGCGCATCTTCTTTGGCCCGCAGGAATTCCATCCTCCGGCGTTTGAGATAGACCTCCTTTCGCTCCTGCGAAAGGTCGAGCATATCGAAGCGCGAACCCGATACGATCACGGCGTCCCAGTCACCGTTTGCCGCGCGGCCGAAGAACTCCCTCGCCGCATCCGCGGAATCCGACTCAGATTTACCCATATAGAGCACCCTCGACCCTGGATAGAGGTAGGCAAAATCCGATGCCCACTGTTCGGTTAGGTGCTTCGGCACGACGACAAGCGGCTTGTTGGCCCGACCGAGACGCCTGGCCTCCATGCACATGGCGATACCCGTATAGGTTTTTCCGGCGCCGACGACATGTGCCACAAGCGTGCCCTCATCTGCCTGCCCAGCTCGCGCGACGGCGGCACGCTGATGCGGCCTCATCTCCACGTCGGGATTCATACCGGGAAAAGTGAGGTATGAGCCGTCATACGTCCTGGGCGCCAATCGGTTGTACCTATCGTTGTAGATTTTGCACAGCACATCTGCCCGATCCGGGTCTGCCCACACCCATTTCTCGAAAGCCGACGAAATCAAGCGCCTCCTGTCCCATGCGGCCTTAGTCCCCTGGGGGTCGGGAATCTTCTTGCCCGTGGACAGGTCGGTCTTGTTCAGCTTCGTCTCGCTGCCGTTGAGGACGGCCGAGATGACCTTGAGCGGCGAATAGCTGCTGATCCCGTATCTGGTCAGCACCTCAAGCGAAAGCTCGGTCGCGTTTCCCGTCAGGCGCCATTTTCCGGTACGGGGCTCATGGGCAACCTCAAATTTCCTCTGCTTTGCCGCAGTCATCTCGCCATCAGTTAACTCGAGCTCCTCCTCGATGAAGCTCATGACGAAGGAGGGGGGAATCCAGGGAGAACCCAGGGTCGCCGCGATCTCTCCGGGACCCAGTTCGCGTGGAAGCACGGCTTTCAGTTTCTCTTCGCAGGTGCGCAGCGCGGCGAGCCTCTCGACATCCGACTCGGTTAGGCCGAAGGCTGCCATATGTCTCTCGCGTCTAGCCCTGTACTCGGCAAGGTCATCTGAGTTGACGAGCTCCTCGTGGGGAATGGGCTGTTCGACGTCGCCCATCCAGTCAACATGGGTAGTCCTCATCACGGCCTTCTCACCAGCCTGGCGATAGCCGAGCGAGATAAGGAATTCGGCCGGCACGGTGTCTGCCTTCATCGCAGCCGCCAAAACACTCGATAGGGGCTCCTGCTCCGACTTCCGAGCAACAGGGATCCCATACGCGCGCGCCAGGTTTTTGATCGGTTCGGGGGTCTGATATGTGTTGTCAGCATCGGCACGCCCAAGCGCGACGGCAAGGACATCGGGCCCCACGCGGGGATCGGTGGACAATCGCCAGAGAACCTCCTCCGTGTTCATCCCATCGGTCGCGAAATCTCGTTTACTTGCCAGATATCCGAGCGATCTCTCGACAAGCGTTGCAATGAGGGGGTTCGTTATGGCCGCATAGCCGTTCCTGCGCTCGGTGGAGATGCGAACCCCCTCATCGAGCTCTCCCAGGGCGGCGATTAACGCCTCTCCGGTCCACGTACTGAATGACCTGTCGCGCCAGCTGTCGGGGAGGCTGCCGACATGCGCCGAGGCAATAACGGCACGGTCGGCCGTCAAGGGATGGACGCATGTATCCCACAGGCCGCTTTTCATGAGAACGTTAACGGCTCTCGCCACCTCCGCACTCGTCTCGGGAGTACGGACAGGGGGAATCGATACCGACTCGAGCCAAGAGCTTTCCCCGGCGTCGACCCGATCGCTCTCTATCTTCTTTTGCATCGAATGGATCGCATCGAGCTTCTCGCCGATATCGCCGGAAAGATATGCCTCGGCGCTCTCGATCCTCGACGTGATCGGATCGCGGACGATGAGGTCGCCGAGCCTTTGCTCAGCCTCGTCGACACCGCAGCCGAGTAGTCGCCCGATGAGCGCCAGATCGACGCCGCCCGTCCGGTCATATGAGACGGCCAGGGCATCGGCAGGGGTCTCCGAACGGTCGGGGAGGGGTGCCTGGGGGCGCACCGTGCGCTTTGAGAGGATGTCGGCCTTGCGGACGAAGTTCTTCTTGGTGTCCAGCACCTCGAGACTGAAGAGGTTGATGCCGAGCGAGCAGTCGTGATAGCCCTTCATTGTGAGGACTCTGCGGTTCTTCGGATCATTCAGGCGACCGTAGCGCTCAGCGAAGCGGTCGTAGCGGTCGCTGAGGGCCTTAATTCCAGATTCGATTGCGGCATCGGTCGATTTGGGGTCGTGCTCGAGCGAGACAAGCGCTCGAGCGGCATCCCTGAGCTCAAGCATTGCATGCGCTCGGTTCTCTGCCTCGCGATCCGCGAGCCGGAAGCGCTCGACCGTGTCGCCGTTGCCGTACCAGATCGACCCGCCGTCGCCCAGCGTGAACTCATAGAGCGCCGGATCGGTGGGAACCTGCGCGACCTCGGGCGCGGCAGACCTGTCGGGCATCCCCTCAAATGTATGAGAAATCGCACCGATGGCCTGATTTGCCAGGGACTTCCTAGCGCTATCGGCGATTCCCGTGGCGTCCAGGCCACTTATCAATGCATATCCGGGGCCGTATGCGGTCATCTCCGAGCACTGTTCGCCGACGGCCATGGACGGGTTGGAGGCAAGCAGCGCGTTCACACGGAAGCCGTCCGCGTTCGTCTCCGTGCGGACCCAGTCCGGCGCGTTGTCGTGCGTGATCTCTCGCGCCTCGGCGAGCTTCCTCAGGATAACGAGGTCGCACAGCGCGCTCGTTCCCGCCTGGCTCTCGAAAGTCTCCTTGGGGAGCCGTGCCATGCCGACAAGATCGCACTCGCGAGCAAGACTTTCACGTGTGGCCTCTCGGGCCTTGTCCATGGTATAGCGGCTCGTCAGCACAGCGACGATACCGCCGGGGCGCACGGCGGCCACGGCCCTCTTGATCATGTAGTCGTGGAGCGGCACTCCGTCGATTTTTATCGCGTCTGAGTAGGGGACGTTACCTATGGCGGCATCAAACGACCCCTCGGGGATCTCGCATTTGGCGATATCGGCGGCGACGATCGTATGGTCGGGGCAAAGCACGCGTGCAAGTCCCGCGCTCACGGGGTCGATTTCCACGCCGGTCACATGGACGTCCATACCCGCGGGGACGCAGCGCATGAAGTTGCCCGTTCCGCAGCCCGGCTCCAGAATCTCGGCTGTGCCCTCGTCACAGATACCGGCATCCCTCAACGTCTCCCAGATAAGTTCCACGACAGGGCGGGGGGTGTAGAAGGCGGTGAGGACCGTCGCGCGCTGATCGGCGAACTCATCTTCACTCAAAAGCTCTTTCAGATCCCGTGATACCTCGGCCCAGCCACCGGTTGGGTTTTCGGCAAAGGCGTTCGCGGCACCGCCCCAACCGGAATAGGCCGAAATGGCATGTGCCTCCTCGAGAGTGGCGTCTCGCCCCTCGTCCATGATCGCCTTGAGGGCGCGTAGCGCGGCGACATTGAGCCTGGCGCGCTCCAGTGGCGAATGGCCGGCCTGGATATCAGGGTTCAGGTATTCGGTGTTGTGGTGAGCGGCTAGAGTGTGAACACCGTCTCGTTGAGGGCGATCTCCTCGGCCATCTTCTGGGCGCTGTTGGCCTTGCGGATGTAGTCGTCGTACCGGCACTCGGCCATCGTGATCTGCGCGAACTCCGGTGACGCCCCGCAGCTCTCCATGCAGCTGTCCTGCAGCTCCGCGAGTCTCGTCAGGTAGTTGTGCTCCACCGCCTTGAGATACTCCTCCGTCTCGCCGGCCGCCTCCATCCTGGCCAGATCCTCCGGAGCGTTCTGCTCCATGAAGGAATACCGGAGACCCCTCACGCCCTTGTACGGGTTTTTCAGCACCGACATGCGCTTCCTCCTCGAAATCATCCTTGTGGGCGAACTTGTCGCCTCCCGCTTGGCTTACATAAGATTCCTCTTGCGCCCCAAAGTCAAGGGCCAGGCTTTGCTGCGCTTTTACGTTATCGATTTGTTCTTCGGCGGGCGCCTCATAGATCGATGAATCATCCATCGCGAAAAGGGAGATTTGCCCCTCTGCCGCAACAAAGCGCCTCGACGCTCTCCTGGCCATGGCGCTACGCCCCCTTTCGAGAGTTATTGGAGGTTCCGCGCGCACCGGAATCGAAGGAGGCGAGCATGCTCTTTAATCGCTTGGTCGTCATGGTTGCTGACTGGCCGCGCTCGGCCCGGTCACCCTGCGAGGACCGCGTTCTCGGTTTGCACTCGAATCCCGCCTTCTTGAGGGCGCGGTCGATTCTGCCCGTGGCGCCTCTCACCTGGGCACAAACGCGCTCGATACGCGCGAGAAGCAGCTCGGTATCCTCCATCGGGACACGAACCTCCAGGCCGTCATCGATCCCGTAGCGGCGAAGCGTCACGTGGGAAGCCATCGGATCCATGCCCTCAAGGTCGACGTCTTCGGAGGCCTTCGAGACCGCATCGAGCGCGACCGCATCCCCCTCGACAACACTGATTGGTGCGGCGCCGGGGCACGAGGTGAGCCCTAAATAAGCGGAGGCAGGGTAGACCGTCTCGGGAACGAGTTCGCAATCGAGAGTCAGCTCATCGTCCACTCGTCTGGCGAAGGGAACGAGAATCTCGAATCCGGCCGGGTGCTCCATGATCTTTCCGCCCAGCATATCGGCGCGCTGCCTGCTGAGGACAGACGATGTATCGGCCTCGGGATGGTCGAGCTTGAATGCCGCAAGAGCGAGAATTCCCCTCGGGCCCAGTTCGGAGTGCTCGGCCATGGCGTCGAGAATCGTGTCCCAGCCGTGCGGATGACCCATAACCGTCGCGAGCATCTCGGCAGGCGCTTCAATGTGGCTCTGTTGCATTAATTCCTCCCCGTCTCAGTCAACTACCCATCGATGATGGGGGAGTGCGCCCATGCCATCAGGTGCGGGAACAAGTGTTCATCATGACGAGACTGCTGAGGTGCACCCAATCACTGCTGACAACGGTGCACCGATGCTCCGCAAGGGGCATCTAGTCCCCGTCCCTCATAGAAAGACGCATCTTGAAGCTCGTAGAAGCATATGACAGGTGCGCCCTTATAGACACATGATTTAGCTGATTTGCTATTCCACCTTCCGACACATGGGTCATGGGCGAGGTCAAATAGGGGAGGCCATTTCTGAATAGCAAGGTCGAGGACATCCTCCTCGTTATACTCGCCGTTATGAAGGAAGGAGAAGTGAGGCGCACCTTGTTTTGCGCCTCCGCAGATTTCGACAACTGAAACCTGGCTGAAAGATTCTGAGCTTTCGCCGTCGCCAAGCAATATCCAAGACGATGGGACGACAGCGAAATCATTGTCGGCAAGATCAATCCGCCGCATGTCGCGAGACTTATTCTCTGCCACGTCCATGTAGTAAAGGGAAAAGTGTTCGTGAAGGCGCAGGAGCTGATCATAGTCACGCTCAAGTTCCGCTACGGACAGTTCCTCTGACCCATCAAATGAGAGGTGTCTCATTTCCTGCGCAGTAAGTTGAAGCTCTTTTTGGCAGGCTTTATCCATGGCCTCTGCAACTCGAGGCGTAAGACCGGTAAACATAACGCTCAGATAATCAATCGCCTCACCAGTACTTCGGATTGATTCAGGGTTCTTGCTGCGTAGCTCCTTGATTCTATCCGGCGTGGTCACCTCAACGGTCGTACCGATTTTAATCTTATTCATCTTTGAGCCCTGCAACGGTAGTCTTGCCATGTCCTGTCCATTCTCAATCGGTATTTTCGTTGACCTCGCGCCCAACGATAGAAAGGCCGCCCGGGCCTTTAGTCCGATGCCTTATCTGCGTCCGTGCCCGCGGTCTTCGGCCCCGAGGCGATCTCCGCGAGTCTCGTGAGCCCCGAGGCTATCTCGACCGCGTCCGTGCCCAACAGCCAGTCTGCAGGTACGCCGAACGTCCTCGAGAGGGCCTTGAGTGAGACTGCCGAAGGCAGCCTGACACCCGTCAACCAAAGGGCGATCGAGCGCGGCGATTGGCCGATCGTTGCCGCAAGCTCATCCTGGCCGATTCCCGTCACCCTCATGAGGGCGGCCAGGCGTCGGCGAAAGAGCAGCAGGGATGGTTCTGTTGTGTACGGCCCGGGCGCGTTCTTCATTTAGATCAGTACGTCCCGACGTTAAAGCCCTCGCCCTTGGTGTAATCGACGGTCACAGGGATCTCCGTCTCATTGGGGAAGTAGACGCGGATGACCCAGTAGGGGATGTCTGAGCCCTCGGGGCCCATTCCATGATTGACATCGCTTGACTCGATGAGCGTCTTCTCGGGAATACCGTATTCGGGGGTCAGGGACGTGAGATATCTTGCAACCACATCCTGGAAGCCCGTCTGGGTCATTTCCTCGGGCAGGTTATCAGGGACGGCAACAATCGAGGGGTCGACCTGCGTAGTTTCACCCTTGTCATCCGTGGTGCCACCTTCCGATTCATCACCCGTGCCGTAGCCATCGGCACCGACTTCACCGTCGGAGGCAGCCGAGGATTCCACCGCCGAGCTGTCATCCGTCCTGCCTGTGGGCGGAAAGAGTGCGAACGCGACGTTGATTGCAATGCAGACTATGATGATGCCTACGCAAGCGAGGATAATCCCTTTCGAATCCAGCTTCTTTCCCTTTTTGTACATGGCGAACGTTCCTTTCCCTTGTTGGCTATTTGAGTTCGACTCCACCTATCCATCCCCAATAGACTCCTGAGCCCTTACCGTAGAAGGCAATGAACTCATCGAGCGTCTTGGTGGTGATTGCACCTTCGTTGCTCATGACCTTGCCGTCACCGATGTAAATGCCGACGTGGCCATAGAGAAGTCCTGGGGTGCCGGTGCCCGGGTGGCTCGCGTCGCCGACGATCATGCCGACTTTGAGGTCGGCGGGGTTGTTGCTGTGACACCATGCCTTGACCATGTCGCAGGCGTTTCCACCGAAGGAGCCGACACCAGCCGCCTTGAATACGTTTGTCACCCACGCGGCACACCAGTTCAGGCCGGGTGAGGGCGTTGACTTACAGGCGTTGACGACGGCGAGCTGGCTTCCCGTGGCGCCCGCCAGACCCTGGCCTGGGCCGCCGAGGGTGCCGGACGTGATGGCGTTGTAGAAGTACTGCGCGTTGGTGTATCTCGATTCCCAACCGGAAGGCTTGCCTCCCACCATGGCGCACCGCTCCCAGCCCATGGCGTAGATCTTCGTCGCGGCCTCGAGATCGGTCGCATCCATGAAGGTCTGATAGGTGTAGCTACCGTCGGCACTGGAAAACGACCCCCATTCGTCGTGATCAGACCAGAACTCGAGCTGGACATCGAGGTCGTACCAGTTCTTGCCTTTCTCCTTTGCGAATTGAGCCAGGCGAAGGCGGCGCCCTCCGTCCCATTGACCTATACCGGTCGCCTTGTTATATACAGAGCCTCTCGAAACGATCTCGTCGTTTGTTTTCGGGTTCTTTCCGTCCAGCCAATAGGCATGCGAACCCATTGCCTGGTCAGCCATCGGATATATCTTATGATTTGAGGATCCAGCGGACTCATGACAGTAGTTGCCCATGATGGCGGCGGCGTGGATGTCGTCGCAACCGTGGTCTTTGAGGTACAGGTAGATGGTGAGCTCGTCGCCGTCCAGGCTGCCGCCGTTGCTCGCCCCTCCCGCCTGCTGGCCGAACTGCACGAGCCCGAGCGACGAGGCGAGGATCGCCCCCATGAGCAGAAGGCCGCCGAGGGAGAGCAGCGAGGCGAATATGGCGATCCTGTTCTTCCATTCCCTGAGGGAGAGAAGCTGCTTTCTTCCCTTACGGCCCTTGAATAGCTTTCGGGAGAGCTTGCCGCCGGCGGCGCGCCCCGCCTTCTTGCTAAGGGAGGCCTGCTTGAGGGCGACCTTCCTCTTCCTATGCAAAACCATCTTGCGATGGTCCTTGAGCTTTTTGACGGCGGCCGGGTCCTTCTTGAATGAACCCGGACTGCGCCTCATAAGGATGTCGAGCTCGACCGCATTGGCGCGCTTAAGTGTCTTGGAGGCGCTACCGGCAATCGGGGCGACGGGGACCGTAGCCACCTTTTTCGCGAGCGATGAGGATGCCAGGAGCTGGGCCGAGGGCGTTGCGCCCGACACAGCGGCCCCGCGTCGGGAAGACGAGGCCATGCCGGAGGGGGAGAAACCCGATCCCTCCGAGGTATCTGTGTCGGGCGCATCGGCTTCGGATGCCCCTGCTATGGATGATTTCGCGACCGACGCGAAGGTGCCGCCGTAAGAGGCGGCGCCCGCGGCGGCGGATGCCGCACGCGAGCGCGTCGATTTCTGGGCGCTGAGACGGGAAAAGTCCGAGGAGCCGGATCGCGGCCTGTTCGGACGCGGCGAGGACCCTTCCCATGCGGAAGCGCGCCGCGACTCGGCTTCGAGCACGGCGGGCACGGTGCCCGTACGCCGGCTGGCGGCGGTACGGGAATCCGCATGGGCAAGGTTTGAGCTATATCTCGTCGAGCGCGGTTTCATCTACTAGCCTACGAAACCGGAGCCGTCGGCATATTCGTTGAGGCCCTCAGGGCTGATCTCGTCGGGGCTGGCGAACATGCCGCCGACGTCCTCACCGCTGTCATTCTGATATTTCAGCAGGGTAGACATAGCGCCTGCGACCGATGCGCTACCAAATTGCTGGTCCGCCTGCGGCTGGGGAGCGGCAGCTACCTGAGAAGCAACCTGGGCACGATGGCGCTGCGCTGCACGCTGGTTCGGATACATGCCGTTGGGCTGCGCGAAGCTCGTCGCGGGGTCCTGATGGGCAGGTGAGGAAGGAGCCGGCTGTGAAGGGGCCTGGGTCTGGGTGCGCGGACGAGGTGCCGAGTCCATCTGCTGCTGACGGGTGCCGTTTGACCAGGAACCCGGCTGCGCATTGAGGTCTTCAGCAGGTCGAGCTTGCTCGGGAGCGGGCGCGGGCTGAGGCTTCACCTCGGCCTCGAGCCCGTTAGCGCGCTCCGACATTGCCACGAGCGCCGGCAGCGTGTAGCCGACCTCGGAGCCGGAGAGGGCCACTGTGCCGTTCGAGAAGGCGATGTCGCCGGAGGGCTCGCTTCCGAGCGTGACCCCGACAGAGGACAGCGCAAGCGCGAAGTCGTCAAAATGGGTGTCGCTCTCGCGGGTGAAGACCTGATCGATTGCGTTCAGGACGAGGTCCTTGAGCTCAGATTCGGCCTGTGCGCGCAGCTCCTCCTCGGTCGGGAGTCGGCGAGTGTTGAAGCGCGAGAAGTCCGCGCCCTCCTGGAAGTCACGAATATCCATTTCTTCCATCCTTTCCTTATTGGCGGTAACCGCATTCCGGTTGCCGCCGCCGTTGAAACCAAATTGGCCACTCGCGGGCCGAGTACCGGGTCGTGGACGCGACGGGGGAGCCATGTGCGCAGGTGACGGAACGTTACGGCCGATCTCCTCACGCGTGGATCGCGGAGTCGAAGACGGGGCGTCCTCAGGCTCGTCGAGCGCGGCGACGTCTGGGTTTGCCGCCGTCGACTTGACTGCACGGCGCTTGATATCGGCGGGACGGGTCGTGCAGATGTCGTAGAGCGTCGGGCAGATCTTCGAATCAATCTGGAAGTCGAAATGCACCACGCGATTCTTGAACACATAGAGACCCTCGCCGGGATGGGCGGTTGCCAGGACCTTCGTTTGGCTCTCGGAGAGGTTGAACAGCTCCTGGAAGTCGGGGAGGAGGTCGCTTGTCTGCTGCAGAATCGTCACGAAGGGACTGTTCTGGAACATGTAGCGCGTCTCCTCACTGTTGAGGACGCGCGAGAGGTTCTGCGTGATGGCATTGATGTAGAAGTCCCATTTACCGCCGCGCGTGAAGAAGCGGTCGATCTGGCTGCGGGCGTAGGGGCTGTCGAGCAGGAGCTGGAACTCGTCGATGATGAGCCAGGTTCGCCTGCCGGCACGGCGGTTCGCCGAGACGCGAACCCAGATGTGGTCGAGGATGATGAGCAGTGCCAGCGGCTTGAGCTCGCTGGACAGCTCGTGCAGGTCGAAACACACGAGATTCGATTGGAGGTTCACGTTCGTCGGATGGTTGAACAGCGACAGCGTACCCGTGACGTAGCGGCGAATGAGCTTAGCCAAGTCGCGGGCGTCGCGCATGTCAGAGCCCTGCTCGGACATCAGGAAGTCGTAGATATCCTGGAGCGTCGGAAGGTTCTCGGGTCTCGGGTCGTCCAAGTACCGGTTGTATGCGTATGCGGCGGCGGCGTCGAGGACGTTTGCCTGGGCATCGTTGACGCTGCTTGCCATCATGCGGACGAGCGACTGGATGAAGGACACCTTCGCGGGCACGGGGGAGGACTTCGTCTCCGGATCGTCCGAGCCGTATGCAAGGGAGATGTCGAGGGGGTTGATGAAGTCGCCGGAATTCTCGGCGATGCGGATGACCTGGCCGCCCAGATACTCGGTGGGCGTGACGTACTCGCCCTCGGGGTCAATCGTGATCACGTCGTCGTCCGGATGCTTCAGGTGCACAGGGATAATGCGCGTGATCTTCGAATTGAATGACTTGCCGGATCGGGGCTGTGCCAGCGTGAAGCTGTTCGTGTGCTCATGGGACACGGGGTCGTAGACGATGAACGAGCGGGTCTCGGCGTTGAGGCCCATGATGTTACCGCCCGGATCGTTCATCTCGGCGGCAACGAACATCAGCATGTGTGACAGGGGGTCCGTGGTCAGCGTTCGCTCATACGGAATGTAGGGGGCGCCGATCGGCAGGGCGGTCGAGAAGGACTCCTCGCGAAGGGCCCGCCATGAATCGGGATAGGGCTTCCTGTGAGTGGAGAACACCTTCTCCACCTCGCGGCAGGCCTCCTCGAGTTCAGTCTCCGTGCGCCCCTGGACGGTCACGACGGTCGTGACGCCAAAGGCGTGCATCTCCGCGCTCTCAAGGTCGTCTCGGAACGCCTCGGCGTCCTCCTGGGCCTCGCGCATCGCGGGCGGCATGTTGTTCTGGTCGACGAAGTAGCCGACCTCGGGACGGCTCGTATTGAACTGATAGGTGTTGTTCTCCTCGGTAATCTCGTGCAGATGGTTCTCGGCGGCTGAAATTGCCGCGGAGAACTCCCAGGGACGGATATGCCATGCGACGGTGAGGTCGTAGGGCAGGCCCGTCAGATCCGAGATAAAGGAGTCCTTCATGGTCTTACCGTAACCGTCGAGGGTTACGTCGTAGGTCTTAACCCAGCGACGGCCGACGATCATACGGGGATCGCCACGGTAGCCGTCTGCGGTGAGGACGGAGGAGGGTGCCACGAGCTCGCGAGTCGTCAGGCCGACGGTCCCGGACAGGCGCTCGAAGTTCGCCGTGCCCGGAGTGTCATCCTGGCGCGTCATGGTCTGGATGATGTCAAGGCGCTGCTGGCCGTCGAGGACGTGTGCGTCGGAACCGAGGTCGCGCATGAAGCGCAGGAAGGAATCCGCCTCCTGGGACAGCCGAGGCACCGCACGCTCCAGCGTGTCGGCGGTAACGGCAATCGTGATGATGCGGTCGCGGCGCACCGAGCGGGATGACTTGGCGAGCATGGAGCGGGTCCACGCGTTGTACTCACGGCGCAGGACGTTGCCGCGCTCGTCACCTGGAACCTCGCGGAACAGCAGGTCAGAAGCGAACTCCTCCGGGCTCACACGCTTGTTCATGATGAAGATGCCGAGACGAACCGTATGGTCGAGCGAGTCGAGGTATCCCGCCCACGCCTCGCGAACGAGATACTGGTCCTCGGGTCGCGCCCCCTGATAGTTGACGTCATCGACGCGAAGGGCGATGGAGTAGGTCTCGCTGTCGATGCGCATGACGCCGTCAACCGTGAGCAACTCGTAGGGGACGAGTTTCGTGGTCGACCACTTAGGCTGGACGAGCTTCACATCGGTCGAGAGCGCAGTGTTGACGCCCAGCTCCATCTGTTCCTCGTCAGTCGCCCAAGAGGATCCGAGGGGGATGGATGGCACATCGGCACCGTATTTCGCGACATACTTGTCACGCTTCTTCTTCAGCTTTTTCAGGCGTTTGTCCATCTGACGCACGCCCTTCTGCCAACCGGCCTCGAGAGCGTTCGCGCGGCGCTGCTCGGCCTCGGCAATCTCTCGTTCGAGATCGTCAATAGTCAGTTTGCTCATCTAGGGTTTCTCCCATCGTTTCTCACGGAGGCCTCAGCCATCGCCTGGGCGATTCCCGCCGGCACGGCCTCCTGTTCCAACTTCCTCGCCTTCCTTGCTGCCTTATCGCGGCGTTTCTGATCGCGCACTTCGGCCTTCGTCTTCTTCGGAACAGCCACCTCGAAAGTCGGAACTGCGAGCGTGAGCTGATCGGGCTCGGCGCGGTCCTTCAGCATAAGAGGAAGCCATTTCTCGGACTTGAGGCCGTGGTGCGAATGGAGGCCAATGACGCCGATTGCCACGCAAATCGGTATCACCGTGTAGGTGACAATATCGAGGCTCCAGCCCCATGCGTAGACGCCGTATATGCCGACCGACACGACAGCGACGGCGCCGAGCGCGGCTATGGCTGAACGCTTGGAAAAGCGCCCGAAGATGTTTCTCGCGACGTAGTTGTTGATGTCGTCGCGTACGAATGTCTCAGCCATTTCACTACCTTCCCTAGACAAGGCCAAACAGGCTGTTGGCAACGACCTTTGACTTGTTCACGATTTCCATAATGCAAAGAACCGAACACATCGACGGAATGAGCGCGGCCGCGGCGCCCCCGAAACCATTTAGGGTGCTCGTATCGGACGTGATGGGGGCAATAAGTTCGGTTGCGACCGTATTGATGAGGGGAATCATGCCAATCGCGATGACAATCATCACTGCCTGGAAACAGACCGCAGCGAAACGCTTGAGATAGCCGACGCCCATGGGCCTTGATTTGTCGTCAGCAAAGAACGATAGGCAAAGGGGGCTTGCCGCGGCCCTTAAATAGATTTCACCTATACGTACGAAGATGGTCGTCAGCACGGTGAATAGACAGGCTACGCAGGCAACAAGTGAGACGATGGCGAGGATGAGAAGGATAAACGAAGTTCCAGCCTGTGCGTAAGTCAGGGCGTCGAATGATTTGATCACCTGGTCTTTTATGCCAATAGAGTTGGTAGTATCGATCCCCATTGATGCAAGCGTACTATTCACGATGCCCACAAGGTGTTGGGCGAGAACGTATACGGCTGCACAGATGTCCATCGCGTGGATGATGAGGGTGTAGCTCACCGCGAACATCATGACTACGAAGGCGAGGCTTGCCATGATATCGACGCCGGCCATCTTGCGGCGAACATCCAGCTGGTGCATGAGGGCGACGCCGAAGGTCAGGCCGAGAAACGCCATGGCATAGGGCTGGAAAGCGCCTTTCGAAAGCTTCGACGCCATAGTGTAGAACTGGGCGAAAGGACCATTGGTAAAGTCGGATGTGAATGCAGTATTCGCCGTAGAGGACACTAGCGAAATGCACCATTCGGCAAGGCTCGTTGCGCTTTCCGCAAGCCCACGGCAGAAGGTCCACACCAGATTTTCAGCCGCATATTTAAAGAAATTAAACGACAAGGCGAATTTTGGAGGGTTTTTACTAATTAGCTTATCGTCTAAATCGTCTTCTTCCTTTGCTACCGAGTCATTAGAGCCGCTGGGCTTGTTATTATCATTTCGGTTAACGCTGGTTGAGGCGGACGCAGCCTTTTCCCAACCATCGGGCGCCCATGAAGGCTCGAAGTTTTTCTTTAGGTCTTCCTTCTGTAAGCCACCGGTGTACTTCTTGCTTTTGCTATGTGACTTATCGACAACCTTGCCGTTTTTATCGTAGTAGACGGGCCCCTCGACGGTGTTTCCGTTAATGCCGATCGTTACGGTGTAGCCGATCTTGTAGGCCTTGATACCGCCATGCTCGAAGGTCACATACTTGTTCTTGTCGATGTCGCTCCACTTGATGGTAATTTGCTGACACTCGGGGGCCATGTTGTCAAAGCCGACGTTGACGTTCCACTGCCCCTTTTGCGCAGCATAAGCAATTGTCGCAATGGCGCAGGCCACAACAAGCGTCAAGACGCTGACGGTAGCAAAACGCAAGACGCGATCACCAAACGAAGTCGGCCTCTCGTCATATTCAAATTCGCCATACGGGTCTGTCGGCCTAGGCGACGTAGCACCACCGATGGGGGAGCCGGCCGCGAGGGCGAGCAGCCTCTCTTGGATATCCATTATCCGAGGATGCCGTTGAACAGCTGGGAGATGATGTGGGAGACACCACAGCCGGCAATAAAGACGCCGGCGAGAACCTGCCACCACTCGGTACCGTGGCCGGGGCGGCCCTTGGTCTTCTCCTCGAGTAGGTTGTAGACGCCCCACAGGGCAAACAGGGAGCCGCCAGCGATCATGACGTTCTCGAATTTGGTGACAAGGTCAGCAAGCTGTTCCATTGAAGTTTTCCTTCCCTTAAGGATAGTTGATGCCTATTCACGCGCCCTCAGGCGTCGATGACGATGGTTTTGGGGTTAGTGCGGTCTATGAGCACGACACCCTCCGGTGTTGACACGTCAGGGCTATCCGCGTGCCGCCTGGCGCGCGCCCACTCGAGCATGTCGGTCTTGCCGGCGCTGAGATACTCCTTGCGCCTAGGGTGAATCTCGGGATCGGCCTTGAGGTCGCGAAACCACATACCCTGCTTGTAATGGGTCACGCACTCGTCAGGGGACAGGCCGTCCTCCTCGTTGAAGCTGTAGAGCTCCTCGGGGCTCATAAGCGGGACCTTGACGTATCTCGTACTCTCCTGAATGGATTTGCCGCTCGCGGAGTTCGAGACGGAGTAATCCGTGAACTTCTTCGTGGTGTTGCCCATCTCGCGCGATATCTGCTCGCAATCGGAAAAGAGGGAGGAACCCATGTACATAAAAATGGCCGAGTTTGCTCGGATGGATTCCGACTGCTTGCCGTACCGGGCCTCGAGCTGCTTGCCGTCCTGCACGATCGCGCAGAGGTTGATCCAGAATTTGCGGCTCTCGGCGAAAAGCTTCTCGAGGTCGGGGATCTTGCCTATCTGGGCCAGCTCGTCGAGGTAGCAATAAAGGGGAATCTCGAGATGGCCGATTCCGTTCGTTGACCCGATATCCTTCGAGATATCGAACAACTGGTTCAGGGCCATCGCGGCGACGAAGTCATAGGGGCCGCCGCCGGACTTGATGCAGAAGAAGATTGCGCGCTTGCGCTTGTCGATAGACTGGAGATCGAGCTCGTCACGCCCCAGCATCTTCCTGATTGCGGGGTTGTTGAGCCTTTGCAGGCGTGCGGCACACGAGGACACGACCGCCGCCATCTGCTCGGGAGCGCCGGCGTTGGCCTTGAAAGTGCGGTAGTTGGTGAGGACCGAGTTCTCGGGGAGCGACTCGTCGTCCAGCGCGTCCTCACCGTAGGTATCGATGATGTACTGCGCGAACCCGTCGAAGCCGTCGCGTTCCCGTGTCCCCTCGAATACGAGGTCGAGCTTGTTGATGCCCTCGGCGCCGTCGGCCTTTGCCATCGCGAGATAGTCGATGATGCCGGGAAGGGTGCAGTCGGCGGTATTGCCGTTGGCCTTGAACCAGAAGACGAACATGCCGCAAACGCAGGTGTAGAAGTTCTTCTCCATATCGATGAAGAATTGCTGGTCCCCATGCGTATCCTCGCCCTTGGTGTTCGAGATAAACATATTGACCAGGGAGTTGATAGACGTGACGTCGCGGCAGTTGATGAGCGGGTTGTAAGGGGTCGAGGCCAGGATGTGCTCCTCATCGCGCAAGTCGATTACCTGCACGTCATAGCCATTGTTCTCCAAAAACGCCGCCGATGCACGGAACAGCTCGCCCGAAGGGTCGGTGAAGACCATGTTGCCGTTCATTTGCATAATCTGGTTGGTCACGAAACGGTATGACTTTCCGGCGCCCGATCCGGCCATGATGAACATGTTGCGGTTCGGCACCTGGCTCTCGCGCCTGATCGGGTCCTTCCTATCGTTGACGATGGATGTGCCGGCGACCTTGCTGTTGAGCGAGAGGATGATATTGTCGTCCTCGACCGTCTCACACCATTCGGGAACCGGCCACTCGGCTGTCGCCTTGTTGTGCGAGTACAGCAGACGCTCCTGGGCGGTCGAGAAACGCTGAGATCCATATTGCTTTGCAGGAGAGATGTCCTCGCCGGGCGCCTCATGCTTAAGGAAAACGGCAAGGGCGATTACGATGGCAGCGACGACTGAGGCCAGCAACGGAACACCACCGAAGTAGATACCAAGGGGCCGACGGGATGCCGCCCACGCGACGAACGCCACGACGTCATCGGACGTCTCGATACCGTTTGTTCCGAGCATGACCTTCTGGACCGTGAGGTTCACGATCCAGAAGGCGGCAGATCCCAGCACGACGGCTCCGACGGCTTTCGTTATGTCTATCCTTGGCGGCTTCATCGGCTACCTCTTGACCCGCTTGTTGAGGGTTCGGGAGTGCGTGGCCGGACGGTTCTGGTTTCCGATTTGGTGACGGTTGGCCTTGCGGTCGGCTGCGTCGCGCATATTGACGGCGCGGATGACCTCATGCGAGCCCATCTGCTTGGTTCGTCCCTGGCGCTGCTGGAGTCTGACTGACCCCTCAAAGGCCTCGCGGTCCTTCAGTGTCTCGATTTGGGTGTGGCACCGGACGATGGCATCGGCACGGTCCTCCCGAAGCACGCCCTTGTCATCGCCCTCGCAGATTTGGTTCCCGATTTTTGCCGTGCGACCGTCGGGATCGGTAATCCTGAAGGCTCCGGCCGTGGAGACGGCGGCGGTGTAGACGGTACCGTCCCAACCGGTGAACTTACGCTTGTACATACCATCGTTCTGGTCGAACTTCCAAGACTCCCCCAGATATTCGATATTCTCCGGTGCAGGCGGGAGCCCTACCGGGGGAAGGCCCACGGCGGGTAGCCCGATTGCCGGAAGGGCGGGGTACTCTTTTGGCTGCGAAGGCGACTGGATATCGTTTGGATTGGCGGGCGTCTGGACGCCGCTCTCGGCTGGGCCCCTCATCGCGTTGTCCACGTCGGCATTCGAGATCAGCTTCCTCTCGATTGCCGTCTCGATGCAGGCGGCGAGAGCCTCCTGGTCCTTCATCTTGTATTCGATTGCGAAATAGCCGGTCGCCGGGTCTTCAAAAACGGCGAACCCGATGCGGTGCTTTCGGCAGATATCGGAAAGAAGCGATAGGTCGCCACGGTCAAGCGCGCCCTCCTTGCCAAGGTTCACGAGCTTGATGACGTCGTTGCGGTCGCGCCTGAGCGTGTGCTCAGTAACGAGACCATAGCGGCCGAGCCCATTCACATGGCTGATCGCGTGGTTCGCGCCGCGACCGGCGATTCTGCCGGTACCCCCAGCAACCTTGCCGGTACCACGCGCGAGCGCTCTCATCGTGATGATGAGAACTTCGCGCGCCGGCGGCAGGACAGCCTGGCCGAGCATCAGCAGAACACGCATGGCCTCTTCATTCTCTCCGGGCATTACTGCTACCTCCCTCCGGCGACGTGTAGTTGGGGCCGCACATAAGCGGCCCAAACTACAGTTTTCGCCATATAGGCCACCCGTGCCGACCGGTTTGGTGCCACAAGGTGACAATTTCTCTATTTAGCTATGTCTGTGTACACCGGGGCGCTTGACATGCGTGCCTGGTTGCTTCTGGCCCTCGGTAACTGCAGTCGTGTGTCGATATAGACGCCTTGTAGCCAAGGCATCGGCGAGCGCATCGTGCGGAGCGCCCTCGAAGCAGTACCCCATGGCATCTGCCGCAGAGGTGAGTCTCCATCTGGTATGGGACTCCGAGAACGGGCCGTGCACGCGCCCGAATTCCTCCATCGCATCGACAATTTCCGCAGTCTGCGGAATGACGATGCCCTCATGCTCGAGGAATCCAAGGTCGAATCCGACATTCCATCCGACAATCTTTTCCGTGCGGTCGAATAGCGACTGGACGGCCTCGAGATAGCTCTTAAAAGGCTTATAGTTCACCACCGAATCGGGTGAGATGTGGTTCACGCGCTCCGCGGCAGGCCACTCGGTCTTATGCTGCGGCTTGACGCGCAAATGAACCGACGAAGGAGACTCCCGATGCTCGATGTCGAGAACCATAGCCAGTGTCAAGATCTCATCGCCGTCAAAGGGGTCGAGCCCCGTCGTCTCGGTGTCGATCGTCATGCACTCGATTGGAGAGTCGAAAGGCACTAAGGTAATGCTCATCTTGTCGCCCCCTATGCCTGTCCGTAATGGAAATAGCCGGTGCGATTGGGAACCGTGGTATGGAGTGCGCCCTCGGCACCGCCACCCAACTTACGGCTGATCTGCGCGATGAGGCTTTTCGTGCCGGGCATCTCGTGGGCGCGCTCGGTCTTGATATCGCTCTTTTGGACATAGCCCCCGTCGACAGACTCATCCCACTCGTCCTGGGTCGCCTCGGTGTAATAGACGGGCGCATCGGGATCGTTCTCGATAGCCTGGGAAGCAAGCGAATCGATGTGGTCGGAGTTTCCCATCACGGCGGCATGGACAACATCATCGGTGAGTGCACCGCCGTTCGAGATGTACTCATAGAGGCTCTGGTCGGCCGGGTCGGGAATCACTCGGCCGAACTGCTCGTCCGTCACATAACCCTCATCGCCGATTCTGAATTGGCCATAGGGGCCTGCCGGCCAGGGCATGGCGATGCGCGAGAGCTCGGTGTCCGCCATGACATAGAATTTCATGACGGCGAGCTTCTCATCTCGAGAGATATAGTCCTGAACGGCGATGGGGGCCTTCGGGTTGATATGGGTTCGATCAGACGGCGAGAGCGCAAGGCCTCGTTCGATCTCATATTCGGCCTGAGCAGTGGAGGCCGTGAACAGGGCCTGCGCGATCAGCCAGGACTTCTGACCCGCATATGTGTCGGGAGCGATACCGTCAAGAGCGACCTCGGCCACAACCGAGAGAAGGTTGGGCTCTGCCATAATCGCGCCGAGCGCGGCGACAGCCGGCCACTTAAGGTATCCCTCGCATTGCTGCGGGTCCATGATCATTTCGCGCGCAGCATCGAAAACACGGTCGAGGTCGAGCAGGCCCAGCCCCGCTGCCACCGCCGACCTATCCAGGTTGTCCATACGGCTCTCCCTTCGGTCATAGTTCCGTTGGTTGTATCGTCCGCCCTTGGGCCTGTCGATGAGAGCCGCTGAACAACTGTTCCTAGATTTTGATTCGTTAATGTTTAAGCGATTGAGCGTGGGGGAGGGTCACGTCGCGCTCCATCGACACGACTCCATCGGGCGATGCCGTGCTTTTGGTCGCAAGTCGAAGCGAGTCAATGATCTTTTTCGTGCTGGGACTGCAATCGACTCTATGGGGGGCCACGCTCAGCTCTTCATACTGATCAAGGATCGCGTCCACCTTCCGCGACTCGTCGAAGGTCTGGCCGCGGTAGAGCTTATAGTCGTGTCCACCGATGCTGACGAGGCCGTCGGACATGAGAGCAATGCCTTTCGCTTCAATCGCAGGCACAATGGCGAAATTTACACCTGCGGCGATGGCAATATCCTTGTATTCATTGGGAATGACCATCTCGCGAAATTCGGACAGATCCCTCATCGAAAGAAACGCATTTAGGTTAACTTCAACGGCGTCATATCCACCCCGTCCGGCGCCATCTATAACAGAGCCGAATATCTCCGAGTCCATGAGAATGCCAGGCAGCGGATCCGCACTTGACCTCTGCATGTAAACAGTGCGATCTCCTTGGGCGGGCCCGTCGAGGTTAACGGTCACGTCGGACCAAAGTTCACCAAACGAGTCGGAACCATCGGTCACATCGAAGGCTTGGATGCAGAGTGTATCGTTCTCCTCGTAGAACTGCTTCACGAGCTCAACGGTCTTCGGCTCGCCGTCAACCGAATAATTGACCTTGATGCCGCCCTTGGTGGTTGCATCTACATAGAGGCTGCTGTCCTCGATGCGCTTTTTGAGGTTCTCCCCATAGGCGACCAACGATCCCGGGAGCGCCTGAATTTGAGATAGGCCTTTTTCCAATTGGTCAATATCGACAACGACTGGCTGCTCGATTTTAGGGAACGGACCCAGCTGAAACGCTTTCATCGCATAGTCGCTTCGGTCTTCCCTAGCCGTCATAACGAGGGCGGCGTCGCTTGGAAACAGAGTAGTACCGTCAACCCTAACGATCCTGACGGTATCTCGCCTTGTCGCCGATGCCACAGACTGAAGAACATGCGACGAAGCCTGGTCGATATTTCCGAGAACGATGGCGCCGCCGCTTGCGGCAGAGATTACACCCGGCCTAATTGGGCGCCCGCCGCCGATAATACCTGCGATGCTCGCTGTCCCGATATCAGAGATTACGGCAACGTTACCCTTCGCACCGACACCGGCAAGGTCCCTCATGAGCGTCGCCTCATCGCTTTCGCCGACGCGGAAGAACGCGCGAAGTGCCTCCCCCGCACGCTCCGGGCTATCCGTCTCAATTAGGATGGGAATGCGCGTCGCAAGGGCTTCGGCCACAGTAGAGACTGCAGCGGGCGGGTAAACCGGACTCAATTGATCTGGTTCAGCCGGCATAGACCTTCCGAGAAGATTCTCAGGATTTCCCAATGAATCTGATGAAATCGAGTCCAAGACCTGAAGGCTCGGATGAGCTGGCCTCAATCCGAGGGGAGTTGCCGCGGAGACGACTCCCTGGAGATTCAACTCATGGCAGAGATTCTCGACTGCAATGGTGCCCCGACACGACGTCACGTTACCGCCGAAGTCAAGCGATCCGAATAACAGCTTATCCTTGATATACGTAGGATCGAGCTGCCCCGAGGCGCTCAGGATTCCAAGTGCGATGGGCAGCGCGAGAGAGCCTGCATCTCGGATTCGACCCGAGAAGGCCCTGCTATAGGCGGGTGAGGGCATGACCTCGATAGAACCGCTTTCTCGTGGCAAGGTGTATCCCTGCGCCCTGAGTGCGCACCTGACAATGCCCCGCAACTCAACGGCGGCGTTGTCCTGAATGCCTAGAATGTTCATACCGGGAATTCCCGGTTTGAATTCAATCGCGATGTCAATGGGTACCGCCGAGGCGCCCTCCACAATGGCGCCATGGACAACTGTACGATTGCTCATAACTTGCTCCATTCCTCAATGGTCCTGAGGTAAGTTTGATGGTGGACCGCACGAGCATGGCCTCAATGAACAACTGTTCAACCGGTTCAGATGTGATTTTGTCAATACAGTACAGGGCTTTCCGATAGCAAGATGGGCTAGATAAGTGATCAAATCGGCAAACAGAGAAACGGGCCGTAATAAAAATAGATTGTTTGCACCGAATAAAACTATCGTTAGCCAAATTTGGAATCCGCTTTTATCCACACTTTTCGTTATATTTCTGCTTTTAGTTTCGGTTTTAAAAATGGACTCATAATCCCTGGGTTCTGGGTTCGAATCCCGGAGGGCCCACCAGAGAATCAAGAAGCCGGGCAAATAGCCCGGCTTCTTTTTGCTAAAATTCCCACTCCACATGCCTGCGAAATTGTCTTGATAAACGTTTTCGGTCAAATCCACGCAATAGTTAATGCTGATTGACAAGAACCATTTCAAAACCATGCCGGATTACGGGGCTGGACCCGGACCGGCCGTCCATGCCCTGCATTTCGCTGAATGCGCAAGTCGTCTACCTGCGGTTTTTATTTTACCGATTACGGCATGCTCGGGGGTTCCCGGCCTGGCCCCGTAAACCGGCATGGTTTTGAAATCGCCGGGTCGGCGGGAGCGCGATTGGCCCCGATAATGGGCCCGGCGCCGGCGGGATGGTCGTTGGGCGGATGGCGGCCCGTGGGGTGGAAGCGAAAACCGGCGAGCGGCGGAACCCGAGATGCCCTGGGGGCGCCGGGGAGGAGGGCGGCGGCAGCGCCGCCGCCTGCGGCGCGCGCCCCGCGGGCCGGATCCGGCATCGCGGGTCCCTTGCCCTCGAGTCCGCGCCGCGCTCTCGTCCCAGCGGCGCCCGCGCCTCCGGAAAGTTTTTCCAAAATTGTCCTTGCATCGGCGGGGGAGTTCCCGTATAGTACTTCTTCGCACGGGGGCGTAGCTCAGCTGGGAGAGCGCTTGACTGGCAGTCAAGAGGTCAGGGGTTCGATCCCCCTCGTCTCCACCCGAGCATTGAATGAGGCTCCAACGCAAGTTGGGGCCTTTTTTCATATAGGCACACAAGGTCAAAGGCGGCACCATGATCCTCCTGGTCGACAAGATCGAAAAAAGCTTCGGCGCACGCGTCCTCTTTAGCGGCGCGTCCTTCCAGATCAACCCCGGCGAGCGCTTCGCGCTCGTGGGACCCAACGGCGCCGGCAAAACCACCATGCTCAAAATCATCATGGGCATCGACAGTCCTGACGCCGGCCAGGTCCAGTACGCCAAGGACTGCCAGGTGGGCTACCTAGAGCAGGAAACCAACCTAGAGCAAAAGAACACCACCATCCTTGCCGAGGTCATGGCGGCCGCCAAGGAAATCCGCCGCATGGGAGAGCGCGCCAACGAGCTGCAGGCTCAGATCACCGAGCTCTCCGAGCAGGGCAAGGACGTCGATGCGCTCCTCAACGAGTACGGCCAGGTCCAGGACCGCTTTGAGCATCTGGGCGGCTACGAGCTCGAGAGCAACGCCCGCAAGATCCTGTCCGGCCTGGGCTTTAAGGTCACCGACTTTGAGCGCCCTTGCTCCGAGTTCTCGGGCGGCTGGCAGATGCGTATCGCGCTCGCCAAGCTCTTCCTGCGCCACCCCGACCTGCTGCTGCTGGACGAGCCCACCAACCACTTGGACCTCGAAAGCGTCCAGTGGCTGCGCGGCTTTATCGCCAACTACGACGGCGCCGTCCTCATCGTCAGCCACGACCGCGCCTTCATGGACGCCTGCGTCGACCACGTCGCCGCGCTCGAAAACCGTCGCGTGACCACCTACACCGGCAACTACAGCAGCTACCTCAAGCAGCGCGAGGACAACCTGGAGCAGATGCGCGCCAAGCGTGCCGCTCAAGAGCGCGACATCGCCCACATGCAGGTCTTCGTTGAGAAGTTCCGCTACAAGCCCACCAAGGCAGCCCAGGCCCAGGAGCGCATCCGCAAGATCGAGCAGATCAAAAAGGAGCTCGTCATTCTGCCCGAAGGCCACAAGCACATCGACTTTAAGTTTCCCGACCCACCGCGCTCCGGCGATATGGTCGTGGGCCTCGAGGGTGTGTCCAAGTCCTACGGCGACAAGCACATCTACAGTGACATCGACCTCAAGCTCTACCGCGGCGAGCATGTGGCGCTCGTCGGCCCCAACGGCGCCGGCAAGTCCACCCTCATGAAGATCCTCGCCGGCCTGGAGCCACCCACTACCGGCACCCGCGACCTGGGCACCAACGTGGGCGTGGCCTACTACGCTCAGCACGCACTCGAGGGCATGACCGAGTCAAACACCGTCCTGCAAGAGATCGACACCGTCACGCCCAAGTGGACCGTGCCGCAGCAGCGCAGCCTGCTGGGCGCCTTCCTGTTTAGCGACAACGATTCCATCGAAAAGCAGGTTCGCGTCCTTTCCGGCGGCGAAAAGGCGCGTCTGGCCCTGGCAAAGATGCTCGTGGCCCCCGAGGCGCTCCTGTGCCTGGACGAGCCCACCAACCACTTGGACATCGACTCGGTGGACATGCTCGAAAACGCCCTGCAAAACTTCCCCGGAACCATCGTGCTGATCAGCCACGACGAGCACCTGGTGCGCGCCGTTGCCAACCGCGTGATCGACATCCGCGATGGCAAGGTAACGGTCTACGACGGCGACTACGACTACTACCTCTACAAGCGCGAGGACCTTACGGCCCGCGCCGCCGCCGAGGCGGCAGGGGAGAGTGTGCCGGCCACGGCCAAGTCCGCCAAGGTCACCGCGGCCCAGCCCGATGCGCCCGCCGCTGCTTCCAAGCCGGCCGAGGGCAAAAAGACCAAGGAGCAAAAGCGCGCCGAGGCCCAGGCCCGCGCCGCGCTCAACAAAAAGCTCAAGGGCGTGCGCAACCAGCTCAAGAAGATCGAGGCGGAGCTCGACAAAAAGCGCGCCCGCTACGACGAGCTTATGGAATTGATGGCAAGCGAAGAGCTTTATGCCGATCAAGACAAGTTCAACGCCGCACTGGGGGAATATAACGGCCTTAAGCAAGAGCTACCCAAGCTCGAGGACGAATGGCTGGAGCTTTCCACCCAGATCGAAGAGGAGACCGCGCGTGAACTCTCGTAAGGCCGCCGCCGTGGCGATGAGCATCATCGCCATCGCTTGTCGCATCTGCGGCATTTTTATGAGTGCGATGACTGTGCTGCTGTGCTTTAGCGGCCTCACCGCCAAGCTGCAGATCGTCGGCTTTGTCGTCGAGCTTTCGCGCGCGCTGCCGAGTGCCATCGCCGGCTACGGCGTTATCACCTCGCCCTTTGGCGGCGTGTTCCGCTTGGATTACGCCATCGTGGCCGTCATCCTGTTTGTGGCCGACTACCTGCTCGCGCGCGCCTCGCGCCGCGTCCGCTAGGGGAGTGCCATGTCCAACAGCTACTTCATGAATCTGCTCGCCAGCGCCGTCGCCGTCATCGTAGGTATTGTTATCCACGAGAGCGCGCACGCCGCCGCTGCCTGGGCGCTCGGCGACAAGACGGCCCGCTCCCGTGGCCGCGTCTCGCTCAATCCGCTCAACCACATCGACCCGTTTGGCACCGTCCTCCTGCCGCTGCTGATGCTCGCGGCCGGCGGCCCGGTCTTCGCCTTCGCCAAGCCCGTGCCCGTCTACCTCAACAACCTCAAGCACCCCAAGCGCGACGAGGTCCTGGTGAGCGCGGCAGGCCCCGCATCGAATATCGCGCTCGCGTGCCTGGCCGCAGCCCTCATGCACTTGGCCTACGGCAACCTCTACACCAGCATGTCCTTTGCCGTAGCGTCGCAAATCATGAACTTTGGCGCCACGTTTATCGTGGTCAACCTGTCGCTCGCGTTCTTTAACCTCATCCCGATTCCGCCGCTTGACGGCTCGTCGATCATCGTGCCGTTCCTCAAAGGTAAGGCGCTCTCCAACTACTACCAGCTGCAACGATACGCCATGCCTATACTCATCATCGTGCTGTATCTGCTGCCCATGTGGACCGGCATCGATGTAATCGGCCGCTATTTCGACGTTACCGTGTATCCGCTGGCCGAGTGGCTGCTCAACTTCGCAATCGCCGGCATCTAAGGTAAACTTACAGGTCGACCGCGCAAAACGGTCGCAACATGCACCCAAACCGCGCCGCGAAGGCGCCGTCAAAGGAGGTCGAAGATGTCGTATCGCGTGTCGACGCAGGTCTACAGCGGACCGTTCGACCTGCTGCTGCAGCTGGTAACCCGCCAAAAAGTAGATATCGGCGCCATCTCCATTAGCGAGGTGGCCGAGCAATACCTGGCCGAGGCCGAGCGTATCGAGGCGCTGGACCTAGACGTGGCGAGCGACTTTTTGCTGGTCGCAGCGACCCTTTTGGACATCAAGGCTGCCTCGCTGGTGCCGCAGGAGGCCCCGCGCAAAGCCGACGACGATGACGAGTTCGACGATGACCTCGAGGAACTTAGCGCGCTCGACGGTGACGCCCTGCGTGAGGTCCTGATTCAGCGTCTGATCGCCTACAAGCAGTTTAAGGGCGCGGCGGCGGCTCTCGGGGCCCGAATGCAGGCCGAAAGCCGCATGCACCCTCGCGTGGCCGGCCCCGACCCCGAGTTTTTGGGCCTCATGCCCGACTACCTGGCCGGCATCACCCTGCGCGGCCTGGCCGTCATCTGTGCCGACCTGGACGGCAAGCGCCAGACCTTCCTGCTGGAGGCCGAGCATGTGGCGCCGCATCGCGTGCCGCTCGACCTGACCGTGGCCTCAGTCGACCGCTTTACCATGGCGCACCAAACCTGCACCTTCCGCGAGCTACTGGACGGCGATGCCACCACCGAGCAGCTCGTCGTCACCTTCCTAGCTATGCTTGAGCTCGCCAAGCGCGGCTCGCTCACGCTGAGCCAGGACGAGATCTTTGGAACCATCCGCATCAACCGCGTCGAGGGCGCCGAGGCCTATGTGCCCGGCGAGGGCCCCGAGCTCACCGAATAGGAGCCGCAACCATGTCAACCCTTTCCACGCTGGAGGCAAACAGCCTCAAAGGCGCCCTCGAGGCGCTGCTGCTGGTGTCGAGCGACCCGGTGAGTGCGCCCGCGCTGGCCGGCGCACTGGATATCGCCCCCGGCGAGTGCGCGTCACTGCTCGCCGAGCTCAAGGTTGAGTACGAGGAGGCCAACCGCGGCTTTCAGCTGCGCGAGGTCGCCGGCGGCTGGCGCCTGTTCACGCACCCCGCTTACCACGACGTGGTCGAGGCCTATGTGTTGAGCTGGGACACGCAAAAGCTGTCCCAGGCGGCGCTCGAAACCCTGGCCGTCATCGCATACCACCAGCCCGTGACGCGCGAGGTGGTCAAGGGCATCCGCGGCGTCAATTCTGACGGCGTCATCGCGTCGCTCGTGGACAAGGGCCTGGTGCGCGAGCTCGGCCGCGACCCCCAGCGCGGTCAGGCCATCATTTACGGCACGACCAACGCCTTCTTGGAAAAGTTCGGCCTGCGCTCCACCCGCGACCTGCCCGATCTGGAGCAGTTTGCCCCCGACGAGCAGTCGCGCCAGTTTATCCGCGAGCGTCTGAGCGGCCGCAGTATTCAGTCCACGCTCGAGGAACAGGCCGAGGACCTGGACGAAGAGCGTGAACTGCTCGATACCGATGTTGAAGATGTTGAGGCAGTCGAGGACTTGGAGACCCTGGTCGTCGACGAGACCTCGGAGGATTTGCATGACGAGGACTAACGAAGTAGGGGAGACGCGCGCCATGGGCAACACAGCACCCGCAACCGACGCCCAGCCCGTCTATCCGCACACCATGCGCCTGCAGCGTTTTTTGGCGCGCGCGGGCGTGGCGAGCCGCCGCGGCTCGGAGGACCTGATGACCGCCGGCCGCGTGACCGTCAACGGCCAGGTCGCGACCGAACTGGGCACCAAGGTCGACGTCGACCGGGATCACATCGAGGTCGACGGCATGCCCGTCAAGCTCAACCAGGGCGCCGTGTACTTGATGCTCTACAAGCCGACCGGCTACCTCACCACCATGAGCGATCCGCAGGAGCGCCCTTGCGTGGCCGACCTGGTCCCCCGCGACCGCTTTCCGGGACTTTTCCCGGTGGGCCGCCTGGACCGCGACACCACAGGCCTTTTGCTCTTTACCACTGACGGCGACCTTTCGCAGAACCTGCTGCACCCGAGCAAGCACGTCTACAAGACCTACCAGGCACTCGTGGACGGGCAGCTGACCGACCGCGACTTGGAGCCGCTCCGTCGCGGCATCGAGCTCGACGATGGCCTATGCCAGCCGGCGATCTGCCGCGTCATCACCGCACGCGAGGCCGAGGCTGTAGCTCCCCAGGGCGTCAAGCCCGGCACCACCGCCGTGGAGGTCATCATCCGCGAGGGTCGCAAGAATCAGGTCAAGCGCATGCTGAGCAAGATTCACCACCCGGTAATCCGTCTGCATCGCCGCAACTTTGCCGGCCTGGAGCTCAAGGACGTGTCCAAGGGCTCGTGGCGCGAGCTCACCGACCGCGAGGTACAGATCCTTAAGGCCGGCGGCATCCCGCCCAAGCAGGCGAGCGCCAAGCGCAACGGCGGCAAGCCCCAAGACACGCCCGCCAGCCGCACGCGTCACCACGGCAGCCACGGCTCCGCACCCAAGCGCAACACCTACCGCGAGCGCTACACGGGCTAGGCAACCCGCCGCACCCCAACGCCCGCGAACCATACCAGCACGCCAACCATCGAAAGGAAGCATTGCATGATCGTCGCCATCGACGGCCCCGCCGGTTCCGGCAAGTCCACCATCGCCAAGGAGATCGCCCGCCAGCTGGGCTTTAACAAGCTCGACACGGGCGCCATGTATCGCGCCGTCACCTTCGCCGCGCTCGATCGCAGCATCGATCTGGATGACGAGGCGGCCATCGACGCCCTCGCCGAGCAGATCGAGATTCGCTTTACCAACGGCACCGGTGAGGATACGCGCCTGACCATCGACGGCCAGGACGCTTCGGCTGCCATTCGCACCCCGCAGGTCGACGCCAACGTGTCCAAGGTCTCGGCCTACCCGGGCGTGCGCGCCGCCATGCTCATCCACCAGCGCCGCGCCGCCGAGGACCGCGATATCGTGGCCGAGGGTCGCGACATCGGAACCGTCGTGTTCCCTAACGCGCAGGTCAAAGTCTTCCTGACCGCCGACCCGCGCGAGCGCGCCCGTCGCCGTGTGCTGCAGCGTCACCAAAACGATGCCCAGCCGCTCACGTCCGAGCAGCTCGAGGCCGAGGTCGACGAGACCCTCGACGCCCTTAAGCAGCGCGACAAGCTCGACAGCAGCCGCGAGGTCGCCCCGCTCGTGCCCGCCGAGGACGCCGTGCACGTCGACTCCACCGCTCACACCATCGACGAGGTCGTTCGTATCATCGAGGACATCATCAACCAAAGGAGGTAGCCCATGCGCCTGTTTAAGCAGACGCCCGAGGATTATTACAACGCTCCTTATGCAGAGTTCCCAGTGCTCATCCGCGGCACCGTCGTCGTAGTCATGGCCATCCTTTGGGCCTTCTCCAAGCTCATGTGGCGTTGGAAGGTCGAGGATGCCGATCTGCTGTTTGAGCGCCAGGACGGCCGCGGGAGCGTAGTCATCTGCAACCACACCTCGATGGCCGAGCTCTTGGCCGTGGAGACGGCGCTGTTCTTTGGCGGCCGCCGCATTCGCCCCATTTTTAAGTCCGAGTTTGCCAAGAGCAAGATCGTACGCTGGGCCTTTAGCCGCGTGGGCGGTATTCCCGTCGAGCGTGGTACCGCCGACATGAAGTGCCTGCGCGCCGCCCAGCATGCGCTGCAGCGCGGCGAGGACGTCCTAATCTTCCCCGAGGGCACGCGCATCCGCTCGCGCGAGATCAAGCCCGAGGTCCACGGCGGCTTTGCACTCATCGCCCAGATGGGCAAGGCACCTGTGAACCCGCTCGCCATCTGCGGCTGGTCCGACATCACGCCCGCGGGCAAAAAGATCATGCGTCCCAAGAAATGCTGGATCCGCGCCGGCAAGGCCGTCTCGCTTTCCGACGCACCGGCCGGGCTTAAGCGCACGGAGCGCCTGGAATGGTTTGAGTCCGAGGCCATGAACCGCGTCTACGCCATGCGAGACGATCTGTGCGACGAGCATCCGGGTAGGTTCTAGCCATGAGCGAGAACGTGACAAACACCTCCGCGACTGCGTCCGACCAGGACGGCGCGCCCACCATCGAGATCGCAGCCCATGCCGGAACGTGCTACGGCGTGCAGCGCGCGCTCGACATGGCGTTGGCCGCCGCGCCGCAGGCAGGGGAGTGCGCTCAGGTCCATACCTTGGGACCGCTCATCCATAACCCCATCGTGGTGCGCGAGCTTGCTGAGGCAGGCGTTGGCCTGGCCGAGACCCTGGACGACGCAGCATCGGGTACCGTGATCATCCGCGCACACGGCGTAGTGCCGCAGGTGATCGATGCTGCCCGCAAGCGCGGCCTCAACGTGGTCGATGCCACCTGCCCCTACGTGAAGAAGGTCCATGTGGCGGCCGAGCGCCTGGTGCGCGAGGGCTACCGTGTGATCGTCGTGGGCGAGCCGGGGCACCCCGAGGTCGAGGGCATTCTAGGCCACGCAGGCGACGATGCGCAGGTCGTGAGCTGTGCCGCTGACGCCAACGCCTTGTCGCTCAAGGGCAAGGTAGGCCTCGTCGTGCAGACCACCCAGACCGCGCAGAACCTCGCCGAGGTCGTGGCGGCTATCACCCCGCGCGTGCAGGAGCTGCGTGTGATCAACACCATCTGCGCCGCCACGAGTGAGCGTCAACAGGCAGCAGCCACACTTGCCAACCGCTGCGACTGCATGGTCGTCGTGGGCGGCAAGAACTCGGGCAACACCCGCCGCCTGGCTCAAATTTGCGCAGACGCCTGCGAGCACACGCATCACATCGAGGAAGCTTCCGAGCTCCAGGGCGCGTGGTTTACCGACGCTCACCACATCGGCATCACCGCCGGAGCCTCCACCCCGCAAGAACACATCGAGCGCGCCGTCGAGCGCATCAAGGAGCTTTACCGCTAACCATGGACCAGACCGTACCCGCATACGCCGCCGAGGTGGCCGATTACGGGCGCAGCCGCGACCCCGAGCCGGGTGAGGGCGCGCTCGTAAAGAACGTGCGTCCCGAATCGCCCGCATGGGATGTGGGTATCGAGCCGGGCATGCGCGTGCTCACGGTCAACGGCGAGCAGCTCACCGACATGATCGTGTGGCTCTGGGAGGCAGACGACGACACCGTCGACCTCGAGGTTTTCGACCCGCGCGACAACAGCGTCACCCCAGTCGAGCTCGACCGCTTCCCGGGAGAGGACTGGGGCCTTGAGTTCGATGGCCCCATCTTCGACGGCATGCGCACCTGTGTAAACGCCTGCGTGTTCTGTTTTATGACGATGCTGCCCAAGGGCGGCCGCTCCACGCTCTACATTCGCGACGACGACTACCGCCTGAGCTTTTTGCAGGGCAACTTTGTCACGCTCACGAACCTTACCGACGAGGACGTGCAAAACGTCATCCAACGCAACATGAGCCCCATGAACGTGTCGGTCCACGCCGTGAGCCCCGATGTCCGCCGACGCATAATGGGCCGCAACGCCCAGCGCGGCATGGATGTGCTCGAGGCCATCATGGCCGCCGGCATCGAGATTCACGCGCAGATCGTGTTGTGCCCCGGCATGAACGACGGCGAGGAGCTGGAAAAGACCCTGCGCTTTTGCGAGGAGCACGAGCAAATCACAAGCCTGGGCATTGTGCCGCTCGGTTTTACCAAGCATCAGAACCGTTTTAGCTGGTCCTACAGCGACAAGCCCGAGCTAGCACGCGAGACCATTGCCATGATCCGTCCCTACCAGGATCGTGCCTACGAACGCTTTGGCCGCCACACCTTCCAGATGAGCGACGAGTTCTATCTGGACGCCGGCATCGATCCTCCCGAGGCAGACTTTTACGACGGTTACCCGCAGTACTACGACGGCATCGGCATGATCCGCTCGTATCTGGACGAGACCGACGACGTGCTGACTACCGACGCCGAGCGTCTGGCCCGCGTCCACGAGGCCGTCGCCGCCCGCAACCAGCGGCTTCTATGTCTCTCAGGCGCCAGCGCACGCGACACCGTGGCGCGCTTTGTGGAGTCGCCGTATGGTCTCGCCGGCACCGTCACAGCCATCAAGAACCGCTACTTTGGCGGCAATGTGGACGTGACCGGCCTCATCGTCGCGTGTGACATCTTGGAGCAGCTGCCCCAAGACCTGTCGGGGGTTATGCTCTTTGTGCCTAAGCTCATGTTCAACGCTGACGGCATGACGCTTGACGAGTATCATCGTGACGATTTACTCGCAAGCCTTACCAGTCGCGGCGCCGAGGTTCATGTGGTGTCGACCATGCCGCATGAGCTGCTCGATACCCTGGAACACATCCTTGGCATTGTGCCCGCAGACTCTAACACTTCCACTGACCCTACCCATTAAAGGAGAGCAGATGAAACCTATCGTCGCCGTCGTCGGACGCCCCAACGTGGGCAAGTCCACGCTCGTTAACCGCCTGGCCCAGACCTCGGACGCCATCGTCCACGAGTCCCGCGGCGTCACGCGCGACCGCTCGTATCACACGGCCGATTGGAACGGCCGCGAGTTCAACATCGTCGACACGGGCGGTATCGAGCCGCTCAAGAGCGATGACGTCTTCGCCACGTCCATTCGCGACCAGGCCCTCGCCGCCGCCGAGGAAGCCGCCGTCATCCTGTTTGTGGTCGACGGCCGCACCGGCGTTACCGAGGAGGACGAGTCGGTCGCTCGCATGCTCAAGCGCTGCGACAAGCCGGTCTTTCTGCTGGTGAACAAGCTCGACAACCCCGATCGCGAGAACGACAGCATCTGGGAGTTCTATTCGCTCGGCATCGGCGAGCCCACGCCGCTCTCGGCCCTGCACGGCCACGGCACGGGCGACCTGCTCGACGACATCGTGGCCCTGCTTCCCGAGGAAGAGGACGAAGTCGCCGACGAGTTCCCCGATGCGCTGAATGTCGCCATCATCGGCCGTCCCAACGCCGGTAAGTCGTCGCTGTTCAACCGCATCCTGGGCGCCGACCGCTCTATCGTGTCCAACATTGCCGGCACGACGCGCGACGCCATCGACACCGTCGTGGAGCGCAACGGCAAGCACTACCGCATGGTCGACACCGCGGGCATTCGCAAGAAGAGCACCGTGTACGAGAACATCGAGTACTACTCCATGGTCCGCGGACTGCGCGCCATCGACCGCGCCGACGTGGCGCTGCTCGTCGTCGACGCCTCCGTGGGCGTTACCGAGCAGGACCAGAAGGTCATGGGTCTTGCCATCGAGCGCGGCTGCGCCATCGTGGTGCTGCTCAACAAGTGGGACCTGCTCGACGATGACCGCAAGCGCGAGGCCTGCATGGAGACCGTCGACCGCCGTCTGGGCGTCATGGCTCCCTGGGCCCAGTACCTGCGCATCTCAGCCCTAACCGGCCGTAGCGTCGAGAAGATCTGGTCGATGGTCGACGCGGCCGAAAAGACGCGCTCGCAAAAGATCAGTACCTCACGCCTCAACACGTTCCTCACCGACCTGCGCGAGTTCGGTCATACCGTGGTGGACGGCAAGCGCCGCCTGCGTATGCACTACGTGACCCAGACGGGCGTCAACCCGCCGACGTTCACGTTCTTCGTCAACCATAGCGACCTGGTCAACGACACCTACCAGCGCTACGTGGAGAACCGCATGCGCTCGACCTTCGACTTTGCCGGCACGCCCATTCGACTCTTCTTTAGGAAGAAGGAGCAAAAGGATGCATAATCCGATTCTTCTGACCGCCATCTGCGCCGTGGTCTCGTTCTTTATCGGGGCGATTCCGTTTGGTCTGATCCTGGGCCGCGTGTTCAACCACACGGACATTCGTAAGGCAGGCTCCGGCAACATCGGCACCACCAACGCCCTGCGCGTGGCCGGCCCCAAGGTGGCCGCGCTCACGCTGCTGCTCGACTGCCTTAAGGGCGCCATCTGCGTCCTTATCGCGCGTCCGCTCATTGCCGACTTGGGCTATGGCTTCCCCGTGAGCATTATGGCCCCCGGTGCCGCCGGCGACTGGATGCTCGGCGTCATCTGCCTGGCAGCCGTGTGGGGCCATATCTTCTCGCCCTACCTCAACTTCCATGGCGGCAAGGGCATCGCAGTTGGTCTGGGCATCATCCTCGCCTGGTACTGGCCTATTGGCCTGTCGCTGCTGGGCATGTTTATCGTGGCCGTCGCCATCACCAAGTTTGTGTCGGTGGGCTCGCTTGCCGCGGCCATCGGTCTTCCCATCGCTGCCTGCACGGTCTTTCCGTACAGCAGCCTCGGACTTAAGTTTTGCATGGCGCTGATCGGCATTACTGTGGTGTGGGCCCATCGTGCGAACATCAAAAAGCTCATGACGGGTAAGGAGTCCAAGCTCTCGTTTACCAAACGCGTCACCGAGCCCGACGATAAGTAGGAGAGAGTCATGAATGTTGCGCTGATTGGCTCCGGCTCCTGGGGAACCGCCGTCGCGGGCCTTGCTGCAGCGCGAGCCGAGCGCGTGACCATGTGGGCCCATAGCGAGCAGACGGCCGCCGGCATCAATGGCGAGCACCGCAATCCCCGGTATCTGGTGGACTACGAGCTGCCCGGCAACGTTGTCGCCACCACGGACCTGTCGCAGGCGCTCGACGGCGCCGACTCCATTATCTTTGCCGTGCCCTCCACACACCTGCGCAGCGTATGTCATCAGGCAGCACTCTTCATCGCCGCCGGCACCCCGGTGCTCTGCCTCACCAAGGGCATTGAGCCCGAGTCTGGCCTGCTCATGAGCGAGGTCATCGCCAGCGAGATCGGCAACGAGTCGCGCGTGGCGGCGCTCTCGGGCCCCAACCATGCTGAGGAAATCTGCCGCGGCGGACTTTCTGCTGCCGTCATCGCAAGCAAAGATCCGCAGATAGGGGAGACCTTTAAGGACCTGCTCCTATCCACGGCCTTCCGCATCTACCTGTCGCAGGACATGACCGGCGTCGAGGTCTGCGGCGCCATGAAAAACGTTATCGCCATCGTGTGCGGCATCTCCGCCGGCACCGGTGCCGGCGACAATACGCTTGCCCTTATCATGACGCGCGGCCTGGCCGAGATCAGCCGTCTGGTGCACGCCCGCGGCGGTCAAGCTATGACCTGCATGGGACTCGCCGGCATGGGCGACCTCATTGCCACCTGCACCTCGGAGCATTCGCGCAACCGCACCTTTGGCTACGAGTTTGCCCACGGCGTGTCGCTCGACGAGTATCAGACGCGCACGCATATGGTGGTCGAAGGCGCCGTCGCGGCCCGCAGCGTCAGCGAGCTCGCCCGTTCACTGGGCGTAGACATTCCGCTCACCTTTGCCGTGGAGCAAACGCTCTACAACGGTGTTACTTTGGATAGGGCGCTCGAGATTCTTACCGACCGCGTACCCTCTCAAGAGTTCTACGGACTCACCGACTAGCGCAGAAAGGCTTCTCCCATGGGTTCCATCAAAATCGCTCCTTCGATTCTTTCGGCCGATATGGCTAACCTCAAAGGCGACCTCGACAAGATCGCCGGCGCCGACTTTGTGCACTTCGACGTCATGGACGGTCACTTTACTGGCAACCTCACCTTTGGCGTTGACATCCTCAAGGCCGTCAAGCGCTCAACTGACGTGCCGGTCGACGCGCACCTGATGGTGTCGAACCCCGACGAGACGGTCGATTGGTATGCCGACGCCGGTGCCGATATGATCACCGTGCACTACGAGGCCTCCACGCACCTGCACCGCACGCTCACGCACCTGCAGCAGCGCGGCGTTAAGGCCGGCGTGGTGCTCAATCCCGCAACGCCTGTCTGCGTGCTCGAGAGCATCATCGACGTTGTCGACATGGTGCTGCTCATGAGCGTGAACCCCGGCTTTGGCGGCCAGAGCTTTATCCCCGGTACCATTGCCAAACTGCACGAGCTCAAGGCCATGTGCGAGCGCCTCGGCGTTTCGCCCATGATCGAGGTCGACGGCGGCATTTCTTCCAAGAACATCGCCGAGGTTGTCAAGGCTGGTGCCAACGTTCTCGTGGCCGGTTCCGCCGTATTTAAGTCCGAAGATCCCGCCGCTGAGGTTGCGCTGCTGCAGAAGCTGGGCAACGAGGCTGCACAGGAGGCATAAATCCTTATGACCGCAGGTCAAAACCGCATACCCGTGAATCTTGACTATGCCGCCTCGACGCCCATGCGCGCCGAGGCGCTCCTTGCGCAGCGCGAATATGACGACAGCGAGCTTGCCGGCGTCAACCCCAACTCGCTGCACTCGCTCGGCCGCAAGGCCGCCGCGCGCCTGGAGGTTGCCCGTCGCGAGATCGCCCATAGCTTTGGCGCACGCGTCCGCCCGTCCGAGATTGTTCTGACCAACGGCGGCACCGAAGCCAACCAGCTGGCGCTGCTCGGTCTTGCCGAGGGCGCTCGTCAGCGCGATCGCAAGCGTAACCGCGTGATCGTATCTGCCATCGAGCACGATTCGATTCTGGACAACCTGCCGCTGCTGCGTGCCGCCGGCTTTACCGTCGACCTGGTGCAGCCCTGCCGCGCGGGCTACATTGAGCCTGCCGCGCTTGTCGAGCTACTAGGCGACGACGTGGCGCTCGTGAGCATCATGGTTGCCAACAACGAGACCGGCGTGGTGCAGCCCATCCGCGAGCTTGCCGCGGCCGCGCATACCGTGGGCGCCCTGTTCCACACCGATGCCATCCAGGGCTACTTGCATATTCCGCTCGATGTCACCGAGCTGGGAGTTGACGCCATGACCGTTGCCGCGCACAAGATCGGTGGCCCCGTGGCATCTGGCGCACTCTACCTTAAGAGCCGCACGCCGCTGCGTCCGCGCATCTTTGGCGGAGGACAGGAAGCCGGCCGTCGCGCCGGTACGCAGGATCTGCGCACGCAGCTGGCCTTTGCCGCTGCCGCCCGCACGCTGGTGCCCCATGTGGCCCAGGAGCGTGCGACGCTGCAAACCCTTTCCGACAAGCTCTACGCCACGCTTACGGCCCATCCGCGCATTCACGCCACGATGGGCGACTACGCGCAGACCGATCGTCTGCCGGGTATGGTTTCGATCTACGTCGACGGCATGGACTCCGAGGAGCTCATCGTCAAGCTCGACGCCGCCGGCTTTGAGGTATCGGCAGGCTCGGCGTGCTCGAGCGGCAGCATGGACCCGAGCCATGTTTTAAGCGCGATGGGCATCGGTCGCGAGCAGGCATTGGGCGCACTGCGCATTTCCTTTGATGACCGCGTGAATCCGGGCGATCTGGACGAGTTTGCCCAGACGCTGCTCTCGATCGTGGGTGCCGCATGATCGTCGCTGAGCTTGAACGTGCGCTGCTGGCGCGCTACCCCAAGGCGGACGCCGAGGGCTGGGATCATGTTGGGCTATCTGTGGGAGACCCCGCTGCTGAGATCACCGGCGTTGCCTGCGCGCTCGATGCGACCGAAGCTAATGTTCTCCGCGCCCAAGAAGCCGGTGCAAACGTGCTGCTGACGCACCATCCTGTCTATATCAAGGCGCCCGAGGCATTTTGTCCGGCGGATGCTGCACGCCCCCAATGCAGTGCGGCGCTCTACGAGGCAGCGCGTTGCGGCGTGAGCATTATCTCGCTCCACACCAACCTGGACCGCTCGCACGAAGCCCGCATCTGGCTGAGTGAGCTGCTGGGTGCCGCACCCGTCAGCTCACTGGAGCACGTGGACGACCCCGAGACCACCGGCCTGGGCGCGCTTGCAACGCTCAACGACCCATGCACGCTGCGCGATCTTGCCACCCGTGCTGCCACGGCCTTCGGCAGCGACCCGCGTGCGTGGGGCGAAGCCGAGCACGCATGCCGTACCGTCGCTATTTTAGGCGGCTCCCTGGGCGACTTTGGAGCGCTCGCCATCGCCGCGGGCGCAGATGTCATCGTAACCGGCGAGGCGGGCTACCACGTGGCGCAAGACCTTGCCTTGCGCGGGCTGCCGGTGATCTTGCTCGGCCACGACCGCTCTGAGGAGCCGTTCGTTGATATATTGATGAACTCTGCAGTTGACGCCGGGGTCAACCCCCGTCATGCGATTAAAATACTGAACCCTTGCCAATGGTGGACTGTGACAAAAGGAGAGAACTTATGAGCGCCGGCGCTACGCTACTCAAGCTGCAACAGATCGATTTGGAGCTCGCCCGCAACAAGAGCGAACTTGCCAATATGCCGGAGCTCAAGGAGCTCGCTTCCAAGCGCAAGACCTATGTGAAGCTCAAGTCCGAGATGACCAAACTCTACGCCCAGCGCAAGGATCTGGACATTGAGCTCGACGATCTCAACACCACCGAGATTCAGACCAACAACGCCATCGAGGCCGCCAAGAAGCGCCACGTCGACGGCTCCGACTACCGCGAGGTTCAGGACCTGGAGAATGAACTCGCCACCCTGGCCAAGCGTCTGGACAAGATTGAGCACACCCGCAAGGACGTCGTTGTCGCCCATAAGGAGGCGCTCGACCGCGAGGCCCGCGCACAGGCAATCATCGCCAAGTTCGAGGAGGGCGTAAAGGCCGATACCAAGGCCGCCCGCGCCAAGGCTGCCGACCTGCAGGCTCAGATTGACGCCGCTACTAAGGAGCGCACCGCGCTTGCTGCCACGCTACCGGCCGACGTGCTCACCGACTACGAGCGTCTGCTCAAGCAGTTCCGCGGCCTGGCCGTGGAGACCATCCAGGGCAACATCCCCACGGTCTGCCACACCGCGCTGCAGGCATCGTCCATGAGCGACCTCAACCATGACGGTAGCGAGATTACGCACTGCCCGTACTGCCACCGCCTCCTGGTGCTCCCGAGCAAGGAAGCTTAAACGATGGCGGCACCCAACAATTCAATGCAACTTGAGGGAAAAACGATCCTGCTGGGCATTACCGGCGGGATCGCCGCCTATAAGTCGTGCAATATCGTGCGCCTGTTGCAAAAGCGCGGCGCGCGCGTCAAGGTCGTTATGAGCAAGCATGCCACGGAGTTCGTGGGGCCGCTTACCTTCCGCGCACTCACCAATGAGCCGGTCGCGGTGGGCCTATTCGATGATCCCTCCGACCCCATCCACCACATTTCGCTGGCGCAGGAGACCGATCTGGTGGTCGTAGCGCCCGCGACGGCTAATATCATCGCCAAGATGGCCAACGGCATCGCCGATGACCTTATTTCCACCACGCTACTAGCCACACCGCGACCCATCGTGATCGCACCCGCTATGAATAACGGCATGTGGAAGGCACCGGCGACGCAGGCCAACATGGCCACGTTGCGCGAGCGCGGTGTCCATGTGGTGGGTCCGGGCAGCGGCTACCTTGCCTGCGGCGACGTGGACACGGGACGCATGAGCGAGCCGGGAGACATCGTCGAGGCTGTCTGTGAGGTGCTCAACCCCGCGCCTCAGGACCTGGCGGGCAAGCGCGTCGTGATTACCGCCGGCCCCACGCACGAGCCGATCGACCCCGTGCGATTCATCGGCAACCGCTCTTCGGGCAAGATGGGCATCGCCCTGGCGGGGGAGGCCGCACGCCGCGGTGCCGAAGTCACGCTCGTGTTGGGACCGACATCGCTCGATGTTCCCCGCGGCGTGGAGTGCGTGCGCGTGCAAACCGCCGCAGAGATGCTCCAGGCGGCACTGAGCGCCTTTCAGACGGCCGATGCGGCAATTTGTGCGGCTGCCGTCGCCGACTATACCCCGGCGGCCCCTGCCGACCATAAGCTCAAAAAGGTTAACGAGCGCCTGGATCGAATCGAGCTCGTCGAGACCGTTGACATCTTAGCCGAGCTTTCGCGTCAGAAGGGCGAGCGATGCGTGATCGGCTTTGCGGCCGAGACCGATAACGTTGTCGAGTACGCCGAGCGCAAATTGGCACGCAAAGGTTGCGATGCCATTATCGCCAACGATGTCTCACGCGCCGATTCGGGCTTTGGAACCGACACTAACAAGGCCTGGATTGTAAGCACAGCGGGCACGCAAGAACTCCCCGTGCTAACAAAACCCCAGCTCGCAAATACAATTTTGGACTTGCTTCAAAATATTTAAAAAAGTTCTTGCACAAGGGCAAAGTTTCGGGTTAATATATTCACTGTTGCGAGCGAGAGCAGAGCAACAAACAAAAGCTTCGGGACGTGGCGCAGCTTGGTAGCGCACTTGACTGGGGGTCAAGGGGTCGCTGGTTCGAATCCAGTCGTCCCGACCAGAAGTTTGCAGGTCAGGCACTTAGTGCCTGACCTTTTTTGTTTTAAGCAATTGCTTAATTTTGATTAATCAACAGGGTGCCAAAAATCTACCTACGCGATAATCGCCTTTTGCGGCTACTTGCGCGTTTTGCACGCGCTTGAGCCGATTTATTAACGCGATGTGAATCTACATACGCGTAGCTGGTATACAGCCGAGTACGGGCTGTATTTATCACGGCGATTTACACAGATATAGCGACTATAGTGAACAAGCGTGTCGCTGTATTTATTCCAGTAGTTCACTTGATCGGTGGACAAGTGGGCTGCTGCAACGAAACGCCAAGCGGGACGGGCTCTATACGAGGACGCCGCAGGGGTAATGGCGGGGGAGTGCGGCGGGCGCTCTGAGAGCCGCTGTATGACCCCATTTCACCTCAACCCGACAACTATGCTTCAAGACGAGAATCGTTCGTTTGGTTGCCAAAAGAAAAGCCCGCACAGCCTGTGCGGGCTTAACAGCTGAGGCTAGAAGCACCAGGCGGGGCGGACGCAATTCGAGACCGTCGCATTGTCACTGATCGCCGGATCGCCGCCGGCGTGGACACGGAGGAAGAACGTAGAGTGGTCCGGACGCACCGAACGTTCCCACCAATAGCTGCCACTGGCAATGGCAGGGTTGTCCGAATAGCTATTCATCACCTTGCCCTTGAAGGCCTCGTACTGGGTTCCCTCGGAGGAGCTCCAGGGGTAGTCGGAAGCCCAATAGGAGGTGGGGACGATCTCGGAGTAGCTGAGCAGAAACAGCTTGTCGGAGGTAGCCGTCACGGCGGCATTCTTGTTCGCGTTACCGCCGCCGACGTTGTTCGTGAGCTTCCTAACCGATTTAACCTTGGATTGGAAATCGGCGGGCATCAGGTTCCAGATCTCGCCCGAATTCATCTTCGCACGGAGTTCGGATGCCTCCCATCCGCCATCGCTGGTTTTCATGGCGTTCATGCGGGACGAAATATCCGTCGAGGTGGTGAGGAACGTCAGTCCCGCCTTGCCGGTGCCGTCGGCCAAGTCGTCGTGGTTGATGCCGATGATACGGTACTCGAGCGTCTGTCCGTCCGTCAGCTTCATCGAGAACTTCGTTCCCGCATCCATCGCGGCCTTTGCCTTGGCGTACGCCGGCGATGCCTCGCCCTTGGAGGCGATGTCCTCGGCAACCGCTTTCTGCTCCTCGAGCGTCCAGTCCTTCGCGTCCTTGGCGACGGCCGCCTGGACGGTCGCGGAATCGGCCCCGGCGGAGCCTCCACCGGACGCGCCTCCCTCTACGCCGCCGGTCGTCCCGTTGTTCACCGTATTGCCGACCAAGTTGAACTGGTTTCGGATGGCCCCCGCCACGCCGGGTCCCGCGAACACGATGACCAGGCCGATGATCGCGATGATCAGGACGTACTCGATGACACTTTGCCCTCGGAGAAGAGTACCTCTAGGAGATACCCCCCCCCGAAGGTTAATTGCCGCTGCATGCATATGCGGCTCCCTTCGCTCAGGGTTTGTAGATACGGCTCGAGGGTAGGGCTATTTCAGATTTCTGCACCGGTCTTGCCGCTGCGGCAACGGAGCTCGTAGGGGAGTGTGGCAGGTGCTCTGAGAGCCGCTGCATGGCCCCATTTCCCCTCAACCCGATTACCTGTGCCACGAACTTCAAACCGTTCGTTCGGTTGCCAAAAGAAAAGCCCGCACGACTTCGCGCAGGCTTTTCGCTAGACAAGCTAGAAGACAAGCTAGAAACACCAGGCGGGACAGACAACCTTTGAATATTTTGCGTTTTGAGCATTTGATGCCAAACCTCCTGAAAGGACATCAAGAAAATCCGTCGGATTATAGTAGGTCGGACGAAGAGAGCGCTCCCAAAAGGCGTCGCCGTTACTCAAAGAATTCCCAAGTTGACTTTTATTCTCGGGTGTTCTGAACACTTCGTACTGAGTCCCTTCTTTACTGAGCCAACTGTTCGGCGGCCATTTAGCGCCATTTTCGGTTACTTCGGGGTTATCAACTATTTCCGAATAGCTAAGCAGGAACAGTTTGTCGGTGGTAGCCGTCACGGCGGCGTCCTTGTTCTCGATACCGCTGTCGACGTTGTTCGTGAGCTTCCTGACGGATTTCACCTTGGACTGGAAATCTGAGGGCATGAGGTTCCAGATTTCACCCGAGTTCATTTTCCCGCGGAGCTCTGACTTCTCCCAACCGCCGATAGTCTTGCCATCGGGATTCATGCGTGAGGAGATATTCGTTGATGTTGTAAAGAATGTAAGACCTGCCTTGCCGGACCCGTCCGCGAGTTCGTCGTGGTTGATACCGATGATTCGGTAGGTCAGCGTCTTGCCGTCCGTCAGCTTCACCGAGAACTTCGTCCCAGCGTCCATCGCAGCCTTTGCCTTGGCATAGGCGAGAGACGAAGTCCCGTTTTTGGCGAGGTCTTTGGCAACCGCCTCCTGCTCGTCGAGTGTCCAGTCCTTCGCTTCCTTGGCGACGGCCGCCTGGACGGTCGCGGAATCGGCGCCTGTGGAGCCGCCGCCGGACGCGCCTCCCTCGGTGCCGCCGGTCGTCCCATTGTTCACCGTGTTGCCGACCAGGTTGAACTGGTTGCGGATGGCTCCGGCCACGCCTGGTCCCGCCAACACGATGACCAGGTCGATTACCGCGATGATCAGGACATACTCGATGATAGATTGGGCTCGGAGGCGGACACCTCTAGGAGATACCCCCCCCCCCGAAGGTTCTGCGCCGCTGCATACATATGCGACACTCCCTTCGTATGGGGATTGATATTGCATGCAGGAGCGTACGTTAGAGCGAACCGATCAGCCCGTAACGTGCCGCTGCGGCAACGGTAGCGGCGGGGGAAAGAGTCAGGCGCTCTGAGAGCAGCCATGACGCCCGCTTCGGGCGTTGCCCGCATTCCTATCGAGTCAACCGCTTCATACCTTTAGACAGACGAATGAAAGCCATAGAAAAGCGGGATCCGGCTATAAGCCGGACCCCGCCCAAGGCCTCGTTGTAGGCCTCGGTGTCCGCCATGTCCTCAGCCTTCTCGAGCGCGGCCCTTCTCACGAACTCGGAAAAGGACATGCCCGCGGCGTCCGCATTATCCCGAATCGAAGCTCTTTCGTCCTCATCGAACTTGACCGCAATCTCGCACATCGCCATGGCCGCTCCCGTCAGCGCCGTCATCTGAGTGAGTCAATTATCCACCCACCGCGTACTTCCCGAACTCGAAACGCCAAGCAGGATGAGGCTCTACACGAGGACGCCGCAGAGGTACTGGCGGAGGAGCGCGGCAGGCGCTCTAAGAGCCACTGTATGACCCATTTTCTCCTCAACCCGATAACTATGCTTCAAGACGACAATCGTTCGCGCGGTTACCAAAAGAAACTAGAAACACCAGGCGGGGCAGACGTAACCATAGCTCGACGCAAAGATGTTGCTCGACGGAGTGCCGTGGTTGTCGACATAGAGGAAGCGCACAGAGTTGTCTGGAAGCACCGAACGCTCCCACGAACCGCCGCCTGTGGCAATGGCAGGGTTGCCCGAGTGGCTATTCATCACCTTGCCCTTGAAGGCCTCGTACTGGGTTCCCTCTTGTCCAATCCATGAATAGTCAGACCAATCGCTATATGGGGTCTCGACGATTTCGGAGTAGCTGAGCAGGAAGAGCCTGTCGGAGGTCGCCGTCACGGCGGCATTCTTGTTTGCGCTGCCGCCGCCGACGTTGTTCGTGAGTTTCTTGACGGCCTTCACCTTGGACTGGAAATCGACGGGCATCAGGTTCCAGATCTCACCGGAGTTCATTTCCTTACGGAGCTCCGACTTCTCCCAGCCGCCGGCGTTGGTGTCCGTGGCGTTCACGCGGGAAGCAAAGCTATTCGAGGTGGTAAGGAACGTCAAGCCCGCCTTGCCGCTACCGTCGACAAGGTCGTCGTGGTTGATGCCGATAATGCGGTATCTGAGGGTCCGTCCATCGGTCAGTTCCATCGAGAACTTGATGCCGGCATCCATGGCGGCCTTCGCCTTGGCGTACGCAGGCGATGCCTCGCCCTTCGCGGCGATGTCCTCGGCCACGGCTTTCTGCTCACCGAGCGTCCAGTCCTTCGCGTCCTTGACGACGGCCGCCTGGACGGTCGCGGAATCGGCGCCTGTGGAGCCGCCGCCGGATGCACCGCCGCCCTCGGTGCCAGCGCCAGTCCCGCTGTTCACCGTGTTGCCGACCAGGTTGAACTGGTTGTGGATGGCCCCCGCCACGCCGGGTCCGGCGAACGCGATCACCAGGCCGATGACGGCGATGATTAGGACGTACTCGATGATTGATTGGCCTCGGAGAAGAGTACCTCTAGGAGATACCCCCCCCCGAAGGTTAATTGCCGCTGCATGCATATGCGACACTCCCCTCGCTCAGGGTTTGTAGATACATTGCCGAGCGTAGGGCTATTCCATAATTCTGCTCCGGTCTTGCCGCAGCGGCAACCGCATCGCAAAAATAGCCAAAACGCCCATTCGAAACCAAACGCCCAGGTAAACGGCTTAACACAATCGCGAATACGACCCCAAAAAAAACCTACTTGGATACCCGCTAGGGGTACCTGTTTTCAGGCACCTTAAATCGCCTCTCGTTGCCTCGTTTTTTCGGCTACTCAGTAAAAAATAGGGGAGTACGCCAGTACTCCCCCTAAATCGTTTATATCCCGGTTGCTGCCTGCCAGTCTGCTCTCTCAAGCCTAGGCTTGAGCGCGGGGGGCTTAGGCCCCTAGGCTTGAACGTACTTGAGGTCAAGCTCTCCAGGCGCGTCCACGCACACCGCGCCGAACGTCAGGTTTACCAGCCGGGGCTGAGCTCCATAAGAGCAAAATCATTCTAGCGCTTACTATCAAGGATATCCGTCGTAGTGGCGGCTATCCGGCAAACGATCGTACTCTCGTGGTCCCGTTTCGAGTAATTCTTTGGCACGGTCAGGAGCATAGCGAACGGTTTCCGCTGTTCCGCTCATGTACATGGACGATGAATGAACTTCGATAGCAAACGCAATTTGGTTTTTGAAATATGGACGAATTCCTTGTCAGGAGGGTAGAATGATGCCAACGGCAGCCCAAGTTGTAGAGAGCTGGGCAGAGCCGTTGCTTAATGAAGTTGGGTCATCGTCTTAGCGACGGTGGCCTTTCTTTTTGGGCTTCGAGCCCTGCTTGAGTGCCTTGGAAGGGCCGTGAGGAGCGAGACCATAGCGGTCAGGAGCTTCACGAGCTCGGTGAAATCGGTCATGGGCATCACCTCCCATCAAATGGAGGGCTCTGCCCGGCACGAGGGCTGCCGACAGCAAGGACGATTCTATCAGAGCGGCTGACTCCCGCCCGATATTACCATCCCACCGCGCCTGTGCAAAAAAGAGGGCCGCCAAACAGCGACCCTCCAGCGAAAGTGCAGTTATTTAGGACAGTCAAATTCTTTGAATAACAAATGACTGCTGTATAATTACATAATAAAGTTCACCCGGAAGGAGCGATCGATGAAAAGCAAACGATTTGCCCTGAATGCACTTCTGGTAGTAGCAATATTGACGCTCTTCGTCTTTTCGGACTCATACATGAATCAGCCAAGATTTGGATATGCTTTATACGCTGTGTTTTCCGGCGAAACAACTTACAACACTTACAACACTATTGGCTTCATTGACGCAATCTTTTTCTATGTAGTCGGCCCCTTATCAAGCGAACTGGTCGCTTTCCTTGTCTGCCTCAACCTGAATCAACGAAGCCAAACTCATTCAGCGACTTCGGCCAAACAAGGAATCAATCTCTTCGCAATAACGATAATTCTGCAAATTCTGACAGTGTTGATTATCGCCCTGACCGCAACAAACGTTTTGAAGTATGAGTTCGGATTCATCGCGAGTTGCCTGATGGCAATTGCCGCGGGTATAGCGGTCTCGTATACGACACCGGCAAAGAAGTGGCTCAACTAACAGGGCCTATTTGGAATCCGAATCGTCCATGGAGCCGTCGATGCCGGTTTTGGTGTCGTCGTCCGTATTGGAATCGTCATCCTTGGGGCTTATAGGACAAAATGTGTATATCTCATAATGTATACGTTGCACCATGAGAGAGGGGTCTGTCATGAGCTGGAAACCGAGAAAATGCGTTATCGCCGGTCTCGTGACAACCGGTCCCGGCGGCGGCTTGTTTGTAACCGCAATGACATCGTACCGACTTTTCACTTGCATGTTCTGAAAGGAAGTTGCCATGCTGTCGCAAAATCAATCGAGATACTTGACCACAATCGGCTTTGCCCTGCTTGCATTACTCTTTGCTAGCGACCTTTTGCTGAAACCGCCCAAGGAACTCGTTTCGCTTGCCATAGCCTGCATTTCCGCCCTTTACTTTACGGCAACCCTATTCGTCGGACTAAAGGAGAGGAAAAAGGGCGCAGTCGTTGCATCTGCCGTAGGCGTGATCATAGCCATTGCCTCATTCTTTATCTGACACATTGGTGATCTAGGGGCGATATCGTAGGAATACGACCGTGAGAGCCGGGACCAGATTGCCCGGGTTGCCCGGTCGGCTCGCGCGACGGCGCAGCGGTTCCACAGAAAGCTCTCCGGACTTCACGCCGTTTCTGATCGCATTGTAGACAGCCATCTCGTCTTCGCAGTCGGCGAGCACGCGGTATGCGTCGTCGTTTTGGATGTCCAGTAAATCTCGAAGGTCCTCCATGCACCAGCGTCCGAGATTTGGCCATGCGCGTTGCGCGAGCTGATAGGTGTCGATTGCGATGTTGTAGTTAAAGTCCAGGCCAAAGCCGTCCCAGGCAGAACGGCTTTGTTTCCTTGATTATCAACTTCATCCGGACACTTCCCGCATTCATCCGTGTGTGTACGGATGAATGCGGGGTTCAATACCCCGGCGGCCTTATCGGAAGACCGCCGGGAATTCTCACTCCTCGATAAAAGCCGGCACTCGGTTAGTCCCGCGCATCTTGAAATCGCCAGACTCGTGGGAGACGTAGAGAATGCCGTCCATCCCATCTCGCGATGCATACGACAGGTGAACAGAACCGCAATCCGCTCCATCATTGTCGAGAAGATCGAACGAATTCGGCTCGCTCGTTGCGGCCAAACGACCACTCAGACAAGAGCCATCGTCATTACAGATTTGCCATTCCATGTCTTCGCCTGCAAGAATCGCCATAGACGACCTGGTCACGCCATCGTTGACATACATCCCGTCTATGCCAAACCCATTTTCAGCGCCATCGATGAACGACTGCTCGGACCTATACCTCGCAAATGATGCACATAGCACCATTGCAAGACAAAGTACAAAGCCAACAATCGCCATCTTTGCATAGCTCTTGCCTATCATGTCATTCACCTCCTTCGTATGTATCGAGGTATTCCTGCTTGAGCGTCTGCGAGGACGACTCGATCTTTTCCACGAGCGTGCCGGCCTCGATGAAGTAGAACGAGTTGGTGAGGTCTGCCAGGTCGTCGAGCAGATGGCTTGAAATGAGCACGCTTCGTCCCCGTGCCACCTCGCTGCGCATCGCGTCGCAGGAGGTTTTCCGTTTTCCCGGATCGAGGCCGTTCAGCGGTTCATCGAGGATGAGGTACGGGCAATCGGTCGATATCGCCATGGCAAGCTTTACCTGCTGCT